>JAFGQJ010000158.1 GCA_016935715.1 Spirochaetales bacterium | reverse complement strand
TTGACAATTGTATGGGGGTTTGTTATTTTTAAGTTACCTTAACAATATACAGCTTTCGCTTGAACTTAAGGGTCGATCAATCGGCTCTTTTTTTTTAGAGGATTCTTGGATGAGCACCGAGCTATACGATCAGCTGCACAGCGAGGTGGAGCCGATCGTATCCGGGATGGGATTCTCCCTCGTGGAGCTGCGGCACAGCCGCAGCAAGAATCAGAATCACATCATTCTGGTCGTGTACCGCCCCGACGGAGTGGGGGTGGAGGATTGTGCGGCGATCTCGAAGAACCTGTATCCCCGTTTCGAGCTCATCGAAGGACTGGAGAACCTGCAACTGCAGGTCAGCTCTCCAGGCCTGGATCGGGTCATCAAGAGCGCGGCGGAATACTCCATATTCCGCGGCCGGGCGGTGAAGGTGATGCTGCGGGAGCAAACGGAGTGGATCCGCGGCACGATAGAGGGTGTGGAAGCCGGGGTGCTGATCCTGAACCGCGACGGGAGTATGGAGAAAATACGGATAGCCGATATCCGCAAGGCGAAACTGGATTCTTGAGGAGGATAGAGAAAAAAAATGGCTTCGAAGATGGCGGACGCGATCAAGCAGTTGATTCAGGAACGAGGAATCTCTGAAGATCTGGTCCGTAAAACCATAGAGGAATCACTTCTGGCCGCTTACAAGAACAAGTACGGATCCATGGACAATGCTGTAGTGCGCTTCAGCGACGACGGCAGCGAGGTGACCGTTTTTTCGCGCAAGAAGATCGTCGATGAGGTGGAAGACCCGGTCAGGGAGATCGCCCTGAGCGAAGCAGTCGAGTTCAACGAGGAAAGCGAGATCGGCGATGAGCTGCTGATCGAGGTCAGCCCGAAGGAATTCGACCGCAGCGCCGTGCAGAGCGCAAAACAGAAGACCAAGCAGACGCTGCGGGAGATCCAGCGCAATACCCTCTACTCCGAATTCAAGGAGAGGGTCGGGGAGATGATCATCGGGTATTACCAGCGGGAGCGCAACGGCAACATTTTCGTGGATCTCGGCAAGACCGAGGGGATCCTGCCGAAGAAGTTTCAGTCCCCAAGGGAGATCTACCATCCCAGCGACCGCATCCGCGCATTGATCTACGAGGTAAGCAAGTCCCCGACGGGTCTGCAGATCGTCCTGACCCGGACCCATGCGGATTTCGTGAAGAAGACTTTCGAGTTGGAAGTCCCCGAGCTGTACGATCGGACCATAGAGATATACAAGATCGTTCGCGAACCGGGCTACCGAACCAAGATGGCGGTTTACTCGAACCGCGAGGATGTCGATCCGGTCGGAGCCTGCGTGGGTTTGAAGGGAGTGCGCATCCAGGCGGTCGTGCGAGAGCTGGAAGGGGAAAAGATAGACGTCCTGCGCTTCGATCCGGATCCCAGGATGTTCATCAAGAACGCCCTGCTGCCCGCCGAGGTCAAGCAGGTGATCATCGTCGACGAGTCCAAGAAATCCGCCCTGGCGATCGTGGCGGACAACCACTTCTCCCTGGCCATAGGAAAACAGGGGCTGAACGTCCGTCTGGCCAATCGCCTGGTGGACTGGAACATAGACGTGAAGACCGAACAGCAGTTTGCTGAAATGGACCTCTCCGCAGAGACCAAGCGGGCCGTTTCCGCCCTGTTCGGCGAGACTGAAGAGGAAGAGATAGAAAAGATCAGCGAGCTTCCGGACATCCCCGAAGGCATAGTGGCGGTGCTGAAGAACAACGGCATCGAGATGATCGAAGATCTGGTTTCGATGAGCAAAGAGGAGATAGCCGGTCTGGAGGGCATCGGAGCCGAGGACGCAGCGCTGATCTCCAAGATCATCGATGAGAACGTGGAGATCGTCGAGGAGGAGACGGAGGCCGCCGTGGAGGCTACAGAGCAGGAGGCCGAAGCGGAAGCGGAGGCTCCGCCCGCGGAAGCCCGGCCGGCTGCCGTCGCTGCCTCGCAGCCGGCAGCGGGTCCATCGGCAGAGACTGAAACCGCGGAGGCGCAGCCTGCGGAGATCCAGAGTGAGGGGCAGGCAGAAGAGGCCGAAACCGATGAAGAGGTCTACGAGTGTCCCGAGTGCGGAGCACGCATCACTACGGACATGACCGCTTGTCCAAACTGTGGCGTTGGTTTAAGCTTTGAAGAGGAAGAAGAGGAAGAGGAAGAGTAACTGCAAAGGAGTTCTATGTCGGACGAACAGAAAAAGCCCAAGGCAACCCTGATCAAACAAAAAAAACCCCCGGTGACCAGCGGAGCCGGCGCAGCCGGCCAGGGTAAAGACGAGGCGGGGAAGAAGAAGATCGTGGTCGTCAAGAAGAAGAAAGTCGTCGTCAAGAAGGCGGCGGCCAAAAAGGCAAAGAGCGAGACCAGACAGGAGGCGCCGGTGGTGGAACGGGTGCGCCTGCAGGATAAAGCGGCGGCCCAGGAACGCAAGATGGGGCCGGTCTCCAGAGACCGCAAGCCCGTCTCCGCCCGCGATCGCGGTCCCTCGCGCATCTTCAAACCCAAGGAATCCGATTCCTCGGCCAAACGTCCGCCCCGGGCTCCCCGCAAGCCTGCATCCTTCACTCCGGCCGCAAAAACTGCCGCTCCGAAGAAGGAAGAAGCGGCAAAGCCGGCGGGCAAGAAGTTCTTCAAGAGCAAGAAGAAGGATACCTTTGCCAAGGCCCGGGAGAAGTTCGAGGAGCATCAGGAAAAACTCTTCGCTCAGGCCCGGAAAAAGACCATGCAGAGGGCCAACCCTGTTCCGAAAGAGATATCCATAATGGAGAACGTGAGCGTTTCGGAACTGGCCCGCAAGATGAATCTGAAGGCTGCAGATCTGATCTCGAAGCTCATGAGCATGGGTATGATGGTCACGATGAACGAACAGATCGACTCGGAAACTGCGTCGATCCTTGCCGAGGAGTACGACTGCAAGGTCAACGTGGTATCCCTGTATGACGAGACCATCATCGAGAAAGAGGCTGATCGTGCAGAGGATATGGCCAGCCGTCCGCCGATCGTCACGGTGATGGGGCATGTCGATCACGGCAAGACGAAGCTCCTGGATGCGATCAGAACCACCAACGTGGTGGATACGGAGTTCGGGGGCATCACCCAGCACATCGGCGCCTACAGCGTCATGGTGGACCAGGGGAAGATCGTATTCCTGGACACACCCGGACACGCGGCGTTTACGACGATGCGCGCCCGGGGAGCGCAGGTGACGGATATCGTGGTTCTGGTCGTGGCAGCCGATGACGGGGTGATGCCGCAGACGGAGGAGGCGATCAGCCACGCCAGGGAGGCAAAAGTTCCGATCATCGTGGCGATCAACAAGATCGATCTGCCGGAGGCCAACCCGGATCGTGTCAAGCAGCAGCTGTCCGAGCACGACCTGATGCCGGAGGACTGGGGAGGCGGCACGCAGTACGTGGAGCTGTCGGCTCTCAAGCGAACCGGAATCAAGGAGCTTTTGGATGCGATCCTGCTGCAGGCGGAGATACTCGAGCTGAAGGCCAACTACACTTGCCGTGCGGAGGGCAGGATCATCGAATCCAAGATAGACTTCGGCCGCGGAAATGTTGCCACCGTGCTCATCCGCAGAGGGACCCTCAAGGTCGGGGACCCCTTCGTGGCCGGTGTTTTTTCCGGCAAGGTCCGCGCCATGTTCGACGACAAGGGGGAGAAGGTGGACGAAGCCACTCCCTCCATCCCCGTGGAAATTCTCGGTTTTTCCGGAATTCCCAACGCAGGCGACCCCTTCCAGGTCACCGAAAGCGAAAAGGAAGCCAGGCAGATCGGAGACAAGAGACAGGAGCTGCGTCGCCTCGAAGATGCACGGAATGTGCGAAAAATAACCCTGGACAACATCTACGAGCAGATGAGGGAAGGGGAAGTGCTGGAGCTGAAGGTGATCATCAAGGGGGATGTGCACGGATCCGTGGAGGCCCTGGAGCACACCCTGGAGCAGCTCAGCACGCCGGAGATCCGGCTGAACGTGATCCATGCTTCGGCCGGTGCCATCAATGAACGGGACGTGATGCTGGCCTCCGCATCCAACGCCATTATCGTCGGATTCAACGTGCGCCCCACCCCCAGTACGCAGGCCCTGGCCGATCAGGAGAAGGTGGAAATCCGAAAATACAATGTGATCTATGAAGTCGTTGACGATATCAAGGCCGCAATGGAAGGACTCCTGGCTCCGGAGATTTCTGAGAGGACCATCGGGACAGCAGAGGTACGGGATCTGTTCAAGGTTCCCAAGATCGGAGTGGTGGCCGGCTGCTACGTCACCTCCGGAAAGGTCCGGCGCAACTCTACGGCCAAGGTCGTACGGGACGGACGGGAGATCTACACGGGCAAACTATCCTCTCTGAAACGATTCAAGGACGACGCACGGGAAGTAGAGGAGGGATACGAGTGCGGTATTGGAATCGAGAACTTCAACGATATCAAGGTGGGCGATATTATCGAAGCCTTCGAGCAGGTCGAGCTGGCCAAGACGCTGGAAAGTGTGAGCTCCGATGGCGGAAGTAAGGCTGAGGAAGGTTGAGAGCCTCCTCAAAGAGGAAATCAGCGGTCTCATCAGCCGAGGAGTGATCAAAGATCCCCGCCTGGCACCGATGACCACGATCACCGACGTGGAGGTTTCCCGCGATCTGCACTACGCCAAGGTATACGTTTCACTGTACGGCGAGGCTGATGCAAGGAAGCAGAGCGTCGAAGCGCTCAATCACGCCTCGGGTTTCATTCACGCCAAACTGAAGAAGGCGATCCGTCTGCGCATCATCCCGAGCTTGAGATTCCTGGCCGACGATTCGATCGAGCGCGGTGTGCGCCTGACCAACAAGATAAGGGATCTCAACTCGCTTTGAGCGTTGACGGCTTGACCCTGCTGGACAAGCCCGCAGGGATGACCTCCTTTTCCGCGCTCCAACCGCTGAAGCGCTCTTTGGGAACACGGCGAATCGGGCACACCGGTACCCTGGACAAATTCGCCACCGGGCTGCTGGTCGTGCTGATCGGCAGGTACACCCGGCTGGCCGATCTGTTCTCCGGACTGGACAAGGCCTACAGGGCTGTGATCATTCTGGGCAGGAGAACGGACACCCTGGACCGCGAAGGGCAGATCGTGGAACGAGGACCGGTACCTGATCGGCGGAGCATCGATCTGGCTGCGGGCATGCTGACTGGAGAGATCGAGCAGGTGCCGCCGGCATATTCGGCGGTGCACGTCGACGGAGAGAGGGCCTACCGCATCGCCCGCTCCGGCGGTGATCCCGGCCTGACGCCCCGGCGGGTGGCGGTGTACCGGATCGATGTTCTGGACTACCGTGCTCCCGAGCTCGAGATCGAGGTGGAGTGTTCCAAGGGCACCTACGTTAGAGCCTTGGCACGGGATCTGGGCAGGCTGGCCGGCTCCTGTGCGCACCTGAAGGATCTGCGCCGGCTGCGGGTGGGACCCTATCGGGTGGAGGAAGCACTTCATCCGGATGCCTTCTCGGCTGCGTCGTCTGCCGGGGCGCTGGCCGGTTCCCCGGAGCGTTTGTCCAGGCTCGAAGGGATTACACCTCTCACGATCCTGGACGAGTCGGTATCCCGAGTACGCAACGGGCAGAAGCCGAGAGGCGGGTTCTTCACCCGTGAACCAGGACGGGACGGCATGTTTGCACTGCTGGATTCCCGGGGCGACCTCTTGGCGGTGGCTGTTCGGGACCGGGGCGAGTATCGCTACAAGGTGGTGTTGTGAGCTTCAGATGATTCGCGTTGTCGGTTGGAGAGATTTATCGGCGGAAAAAGGACCGCCCTTGCCGGTCGCGCTCACGATAGGCACATTCGACAGCCTGCACGTGGGCCATCAGAGGCTGATCCACGGGGTCGTGGACAACGACTGCGGGGCGATCGCTGCGGTCTGCACGTTCACCAGCAACCCGGCGAAAGTACTGGGCAGCCGTCCGTTCGTGGGCACCATCCTCAGCCCGGCACAGAAGATCGAGAAGCTGGAGAGTCTGGGGATCGCCCTGGTGGTCCTGATTGACTTTTCTCCCGAAATTAGTAAACTGACGGGGAGGAGTTTTTTGAACCTCCTGGCGAGCCGTCTGGACCTCAAGAAGCTCGTCGTCGGCTATAATTTCCACATGGGTCAGCGAAGGGATACGAATCCACGGGAACTGGTCGAGATCCTGGACGGATCCGGGACCGAGCTGGAAATCGTTCCGGCGACCCAGTACGGACCGGAGGCCGTCAGCAGCTCGAGGATCCGGGAGCTGATTCGCCGCGGCCGTTTCCACGAGGTGAAGGACATGATGAAGGATGACTTCCGTCTGGATCTTCGGGGCGTGTCGATAGAAAGGAGGCAGGGCACCTCGTCGGTGCAGAGGGGTTCAATCGAGCAGGTTCTCCCTCAGCCCGGTGAGTACCGGGTGTGCTTCCACACAGAAAACCGCGAGTTTTCGGGTGTTCTCGCGGTCGGGAAGCGACAACTATCCTGGCAAAAAGATTTTGCCGGAACGGAAACAGAAATACGATTCTTGGAATATGAGCGAATATGATCAAGGAGGCAACGATGTCGTTGACCAAGGACAACAAACAGAATGTGGTCAAGGAGTTTGGCAGGACCGATAAGGATACGGGTTCCGCCGAGGTTCAGATCGCACTGCTGACGCGCAGAATAGAGGATCTTACCGGGCATTTCAAGGCCAATCCCAAGGACCACAGTTCCCGGCGGGGTTTGCTGAAGATGGTAGGCCAGAGGCGCAAGCTTCTCAATTACCTGAAACGCAGGGATATCGGGAAGTATCGGGAGATCCTGGAGCGGCTTTCACTGCGCAAATAAGCGCACAAGGCGAAAATAAACGAAATCAAACAAGGAAAAATCAATGGTTCATCAGGTTAAAATAAAGATAGGCGAGGAAGACCTGATCCTGGAGACCGGCAAAATCGCCAGACAGGCCAATGGCGCCGTGTTCGGGCGTTGCGCGGGTTCCGCAGTGTTGGCTACCGCCTGCTGCTCAGCTCAGGATCGCGAAAACCTCGACTTCATACCGCTGCAGGTGGAGTACAACGAGAAGTACTACGCTGCCGGAAAAATCCCCGGCGGGTTCATCAAAAGGGAAGGGCGTCCGAAAGACAAGGAGATACTGGTCTCCCGGCTGATCGACCGGCCCCTTCGCCCGCTGTTTTCGAAAAAATTCAAGCGGGAAATACAGATCGTTCCGACGGTCGTGTCGACGGATCAGATCAATCCGCCGGACGTAATCGCCATGGTCGCCGCCTCGGCGGCGGTCACGATATCCGACATCCCCTTCGATGGTCCGATCGGAGCGGTTCGTATCGGCTACCTGGACGATCAGTTCATCGTGAATCCGACCTACGACCAGATCGAGGAAAGCCGCCTGGACATCGTCGTGGCGGGAACCAGTGACGGCATTACCATGGTGGAGGGCGGAGCCGCCGAGGTAAGCGAAGAGGTCATGGTCCAGGCGATCGAAGAGGCTCACAAGTGGATCAAAGAGCTCTGCCGCATTCAGCTCGAGCTGGCCGAGACTGTGGGGAAGAAGAAGATCGATATCTCCCAGGTCGCCGAAGATACTCTGGATGCTTCGATCAGGGAGCAGTTGCTGGAATGGGCCACCCCGAAGATGGAGGAAGCCTGCTTCGTGCGCGGAAAGATGGAGCGAAGCGCGGCGATCCAGGCGATCCACGACCAGGCTCGCGAGCGGCTCGGGGAGACGGCCGAGGAACAGCAGCTCAGGCAGGTCAAGGAGCTGCTGGAGGAGCTGGAATACACTACGGTGCGACGATCCATACTGGATCGCAAGGTGCGCACCGACGGCCGCGGGCCGACGGAGATCCGGCCGATCAGCTGCGAGGTGGACGTACTGGCCCGTACCCACGGGTCGGCGCTGTTCACCCGCGGGGAAACCCAGGCGCTGGCGGTCACGACCCTGGGGACGGTGTTCGACGAGCAGATGCTGGACGATATCGAGGGAGACGCCCGCAAGGCCTTCATGCTGCACTACAACTTTCCCCCCTTCTCCGTCGGTGAGACGGGCAGACTGGGACCGAACAGGCGGGCGATCGGGCACGGCCACCTGGCCGAAAGGTCGTTGAGCGCGGTTATCCCGAGCAAGGAGGAGTTTCCCTATACGATCCGCCTGGTGTCGGAGATACTGGAATCCAACGGCTCCTCCTCCATGGCCACCGTTTGCGGCGGCGCCCTCTGCCTGCTGAACGCGGGAGTGCCGATCCGCAAGTCAGTGGCCGGGATCGCCATGGGGCTCGTGCAGGAGGAGGACCGCTACGTGGTACTCAGCGACATTCTGGGCGAAGAGGACCACCTCGGTGACATGGATTTCAAGGTCGCCGGCACGGCCGACGGCATCACCGGATTCCAGATGGATATCAAGATCACCGGCGTGGATGCCGCAATCATGTCCGAAGCCCTCAGGCAGGCCCGGGAAGGAAGGCTTCACATCCTCAAGGTGATGAACGAGACCATAGCCGAGCCGCGGGACAGCATCTCCGAGTTCGCCCCCAAGATCATCAACTTCAAGATCGATCCGGACAAGATCGGTGCGGTGATCGGCCCCGGGGGCAAAACCATCAAGGGCATCACCGAAAGGACCGGCGCCACCATCAACGTGGAAAATGACGGGATGGTGACGATCTACTCCCGGGAAAAGACCATGGCCGAAGAAGCCGAGGCGGCGATAAGGGGGCTGGTCGAAGAACCGGAAGTGGGCAGGTGGTACAACGGAACGGTGCGGCGGATCATGGATTTCGGGGCTTTCGTGGAATTTCTGCCCGGAAAGGAAGGCCTGGTGCACATCTCCCGGCTGTCCGACGAGCACGTGCGCAGTGTAGAGGACGTGGTCCAGGAGGGTCAGGAGGTCAAGGTAAAACTGTTCGAGATCGATCGGATGGGTCGGATGAACCTGAGCATGATCGAGAACACCGAGGCGCGCAGCCGCTCGGATTCCCGTCCGAGCTACCGGCCGGGAGCCGGCCAGCGACCGGGGGACGGGCGCGACTCGGGAAGATCCCGAAGCCGGGACCGCTCGGATCGATCCGGCAGGCACGAGGACAGACCCAGGCGGAGATAGGATTGATCCAGTCGATCGAGCTGGACAGCGGCGCCCGCATCATCCTGGAGACCGCGGAAAACACTGAAGTCGCCTCCATAGGCATCTGGCAGCTGAGCGGCTCCCGCGACGAGGATGAGGGGGAGGCCGGATACACTCATTTCCTCGAACACATGCTCTTCAAGGGTACGGCGAAACGAAGCGCCTACCAGATAGCCCAGGCGGTGGAACGGGTGGGGGGGTACCTAAACGCCTTCACGGAAAAGGAGGTGACCTGCTTCTACTGCACCCTTCCGGGAGAACACATAGAGCTGGCCGTGGACGTGCTCTCCGACATGTACTTCTCCAGTGTCCTGGACGAACAGGAGCTGCAGAAGGAGAAGTCGGTCATCATCAACGAAATCAAAACCATCGAGGACAACCCCGAAGAAAAAGGCCAGCAGATCTACCTGGAGAATCTCTGGAACGGACATCCCATTTCACGCAAGATCACCGGTGAGGTTCGCCAGATCGAAGCGATCGATAAACAGCGTCTGTACGCGTTCTACAAACGACGCTACGCCCCGGCGTCCACGGTGATAACGGTGAGCGGAAAGATCGATCCGGAAAGGCTGTGGGTCCTGCTGGAAGCCGCTTTTGCATCAAACGGCCGCAGGCAGCCTCCGGTTCCACGCAGCCTTCCCGCTGCCAGCGTTCACTGGAAGACGGTCCCGGACAAGTTCGAACAGGTGCACCTGTACACGGGAACCACCTACGCCTCCTCCTCCCGGCTCGGGGAGTACTATCAGGATCTGGTCTTCAACACACTGTTCGGAGAGTCCATGAGCTCCCGGCTGTTCCAGCGGCTTCGGGAAGACCAGGGCCTGTGCTATTCCGTGTCCTCCTTCCGCACGTACTTCACCGACGTTTCCCTGTGGACGATATACGCCAACACGGTTCCCTCCCTGGTCGCGAAGCTGGTCGAAGAGATCAACACGGAACTGGCCCGGCTGCACGAAGAGCCCCCGACGCTGGGAGAGATCCAGGATGCCAAGAGCCAGCTCCGCGGCAATATGATCCTGGCGCGTGAGGACATGGAAAACAGGATGAAGCGGTTGTTTCGCCAGTATCACCTGACCGGCAGGGTAGTGGAGTATGACACCTCCCTGGAGCTGCTGGCGGAGGTGGGACGGGACGACATCCTGTCCATCATAGAGAAGCGGATCCGCCCGGAGCAGTTCAACTTCCTGGCCTACGGTAGCCGCAAGATCAAACGCCTGCCGCGCGCCGGCTACTCCTTTTAGATGAAAATACAGGTCTCCTGCACCGCCTCCTCCCCCGAGCTGCTGCCCCGCTACCAGTCTCCGGGCTCCTCCGGGGCGGATCTGTGCGCCGATGTCCCCCCCGGCCGGCGGATCATCATCCAGCCGGGAGCATATGAACGCATCCCGACGGGAATTCGCCTCGAGATACCCGAGGGGTACGAGGCCCAGGTACGGCCCCGCTCGGGGCTCAGCCTGGAGCACGGGATCACGGTCCTGAACACACCGGGCACCATCGATTCCGATTACAGGGGGGAGATCCAGGTGATCCTCGTGAACCGGGGCAGCCGGCCCTTCCCGGTATCCAGGGGAACGCGAATCGCCCAGATCGTCTTCGCTCCCGTGGTCCAGGCGGATTTCCGGCTGCAGCAGCGGCTCGGCGGCAGCCGCCGCGGGGCGGGGGGCTTCGGGTCCACGGGTACGCAGGGATCATGACAGGCCGACTGCGGATCAACCCCGTCCTGGTCCTGTGCCTGTTCATATGCCTGTCCGGATGCCGCAGCGCCCCGCCGGCTCCGCCTTCCCCTCCGGAGGATGCGGGCAGCAGGGCCGATGAAGCCGCCCCGGCCGTCTCCTCTGAAACGCAGATCCTGCAGCGAAGGCTTGCTGCAGCCCTCGAGCATTTCCATGAGGGCCGCTACGAGATCTCGCGAGAGATCCTGCGGGATATCTCCGACCCCGCCAATCCCGAAATACAGCTGCTGCAGGCGCGCATAGCCCTGGCTCAGGGGGACGCCGCTCTGGCGGCCTTCTACCTGAAAAAAACGGTGGAAGGCGGATCCTTGCATCTGGATCCGGAGCAGGCGCGCGAAGCCTGGCTCCTGCTGGCCGATATGAGCTATGAAGCGGGCGATCTCGAGCACGCCTATCGATCCTACCTGGAGGCGGTAAATCGCTCCGCGCACCCGCCCGAGGCGCGGGTGTGGCTCCGCCTGGCGGAGATCGCCTTTTACGGCCGGGCCGACGTCGAGACGGCCCGGGTCTTCCTGGCGCATGCGCGGGAAGCGCAGAACTGGCAGGCGCTGCAGCTCGAAAACACCGGCCTCGTGCAGAGGCTTTCCAGGCGTTTGAGCTGGAGCACCCTGTCACCCGAGCAGTTCGGATTGAACGACGCCAATATCTCGGCGCTGAGGGTCGACGGGGACGACCTCTGGATCGGTACATGGAACGGTGGAATCAGCCGCTACTCCATCGGCCGCCGGGAGTCG
>JAFGQJ010000157.1 GCA_016935715.1 Spirochaetales bacterium | reverse complement strand
GTTCTCAGCGATGCCCAGCAGCAGCCCGCCGGCCATGGCGCCGCTGATGCTGCCGATGCCGCCGAGCACCGTGGCCACGAAAGCCTTGATGCCGACGAGGTAGCCCATCGAGTATCCGGCCGTTCCATAGTACAGGCCGTAGAGAACCCCCGCCGCGCCGCCGAGGGCCGGCCCGATGAAGAAGATCCGCCTCAGCACCGCGCGGGTGCTGATGCCCATCAGCTCGGCGGCCATGCGGTTCTCGGAGACGGCGCGGATGCGCAGGCCCGTCCTTGTTCGGTTGAACAGCAGGTACAGCCCGGCCATCAGGACGGCTGCAGCGGCAATGATCACCAGCTGCACCGAGGTCACCGTCAGGGACCCGAAGCGGTACAGAGTGACCTCTACGAGCTCGGGAAAGAACACGTTGCGTTTGCCCGCCACCAGCATCACGGCGTTCTGGATCACGATCGAGGAGCCGAGCACGCTGATGAGCTGAGCCAGGCGCGTGGAGCGGGCTACGGGCCTGTAGGCCAGGCGCTCCACCAGAACGCCGGCCGCGCCGGTGCCGAGCATGGCCGCCACGGTTATTGCCAGCAGCGCGATGCCCGCCGCCGCGCCGGCGAGTCCGGGAACCAGAGCAAAGGCCAGCAGCGCGGCGCCGGTGCCCAAATAGGCGCCCAGCATGAACAGATCCCCGTGGGCAAAGTTGAAGAGGCGGAGTACGCCGTAGACAACGGCGTACCCCAGCGCCACGATGGCGTAGATGCTTCCGAGAATCAGCCCGTTGACCAGCTGCTGCAGGAGGTTCATCAAACGGCCGGGTTCCGGTTAGAAGAAACCCTTGAAGGTGAACTCGCCGTCCCTGACCTCGTAGACGGGAAAGCGATCGAGCGCGAGCTGTCCGCTTTCGTCGAAACTGTAGCTGTGCAGGGTGCCCTCGAAGGTATTGCCGTGCAGCGCCCGGATCACCTCCTCGCCCTCGGCGCTCCCGGCTTTCTCTATCGCCTGCAGGATCAGCAGGGCCGCGTCGTAGCCGTACTCGCCGAGGATCGTATCCTGGTTGTAGGTTTTCTTGTAGGACTCGACGAAGGCCTCGAGCTCGGGGGTGCTGTCCAGCGGAGGAGCCGGGAAGGACACGATTGCTCCCTCGGCGTTCTTCGCCCCCGCGGTCTTGATGAACTCTCCGCCGTAGCAGGAGTCGGGAGCCAGGAACAGCGCCTTGCTCCCCAGCTCGCGAAGCTGCTTGAGCACCAGGCCGCCTTCGGTGTAGACCCCGCCGAAGTAGACCGCGTCCGGCCTCTCGCCGTTGACTTTGGTGAGCACAGCCTTGAAGTCCAGCTCGCCCGGTGTGATTCCGTTGACGCTGGTCACCGTGGCACCGGCCGCCCTCGCCGCACTGGCGAACTCTTCGGCCACGCCCTGGCCGAAAGCCTGCTTGTCGTGTACGATCGCGATCCGCCTGAGATTCAGTTCCGGTACGGCGACCTTGGCGGCCGAGCTGCCCTGGACGATGTCGCTCGGGTTGAGCGAGAACACGTTGTCGTAGCCCTTGCCCGTCACGTCGGGATTGGAGGCCGGCGTGACCTGGGGGATGCGTGCCCGGTTGTAGATCGGGGTGGTCGGGATGGTGGTGCCGGAGGTGAAGTGCCCCACGACTCCGCTCACCTTCTTGTCGACGAACTGCTGTGCCACCAGCGTGGCCTGCTTGGGGTCGGCCATGTCGTCGATGGCTACCAGTTCGATTCGCTTGCCGAGCACGCCGCCCCTGGCATTGTATTCGCTCACCGCGAGTTTTGCGCCATTGACGAAGTCCTGGCCTACCGCCGCCGAATTGCCGGTCATGGGGGCCGCCACGCCGATGCGGATCACTTCGCCCTGAGCGCCGCCCCACGCGCTGAGCGCGAAAGCGGCCAGTGCGATGACGATCAGAAAACGTTTGGTCATTGATTGCTCCTTCTGAAATTTGGAATAAGCCGCATGTTACTATGCTTAGAAACACAAGGTCAACAGCATTCTCCCACGGTATTCCAATATTTTCCGACCCTTGACCAGAATGGTTTTGAATTGGATGATCAGCTATCGAAACATCCGGGGGACAAGCCATGAAGAGGTACGCCATCTGCAACGAGCTATTCGGTGAGATGAGCCTGCACGAATCCTGCTCGCTGCTGCAGCGGCATGGATATAAGGGAATCGAGATCGCTCCCTTCACCCTGTTCGACGATCCGGCCAGGTTCAGCTCGGCGCAGGTCGCCGAAATACGCAGCGTGCTGGAGGACCACGGTCTGGAGTTTGCGGGATTGCATTGGCTGTTCGTCAAGCCGGAGGGGCTGCACATCACCACGGCCGATGAAGCGGTCCGCAGGCGGTCCTGGGATCACCTCAAGGCTCTGGTCGATCTGGCCGGACAGCTCGGCGGCGGCGTCCTGGTGCTGGGCTCCCCGAAACAGCGGGGCACCACCGGCATCAGCCGGCAGCAGGCCACGGCCAACCTGGAGGAGGGGCTGCGCTCCCTGGCGGATTACACCGCGCAGCGGGGATGCAACATCCTGCTGGAGTCCCTCCCCAGCGAGCAGACGGATGTGATCAACACCATGGCCGAAGCCGAAGAGTCGATCTGGCGGATCGGCCATCCCGCGATTCGGGGGATTTTCGATTTTCACAACTGTGCCGATGAGACCGACGGTTGGGCCGAGCTGATCGAGGCTCATTTCCCCGTCATCCGCCACGTGCACCTCAACGAGGTCAACGGCAGCTGGCCCGGAACGGGCGGCTCCGACTTCCTGCCGGCATTCAGAAAACTGGGGGAAAAGGAGTATCGGGGCTGGACCTCCCTGGAGATCTTCCACGTTCCGGAGGATCCCGCCAGGGTCCTGAAGGAGACCAGAGAGTTCCTCCTCCGGATGGAGGAGGCGGTCGAATAGGCGGGCAGTGGTCCGGCATGTATACTTCCAGAATCTGCGATCTTCACTGCGACACCGCCCAGCTCTGGCGCGCCGGTTCGACCCTGGAGGATACCTCCGCCCAGGTCAGCCTTCCCCGCCTCCTGGAGGCGGGTGTGGGGCTGCAGGTGTTTGCCGCCTACGTTCCGCCGTCCCTGCCGGAAGACAGCCGCTACAACTTTGCCGTAGGGATGATCGACTGCATCATAGAGGAGATCGGGAAATTCCGGCCCCGGATCGTTGTCTGCCGCAGCAGCCGGGAGGTGACTGAAGCGGTGCGGCAGGGGCAGATCGCCGCGCTCCTGGCCGTGGAAAACGGGGACGCCATCGAGAATGATCTTGAGAAGCTGCGGGAGCTGTACCGAAGGGGGGTCCGCCTCATGACCCTGGTGCACACCCGCAGCAATGACTGGGTGATCTCCTCGGCGGACGAGCAACCGGCCTTCGACGGCCTGTCCCGTTTCGGGGAGGAGGTGGTGGCGGCGATGAATGAGCTGGGGATGATCATCGACGTCTCCCACGTCCACGATCGGGCTGCAGGGAAGGTCCTGGAGCGCAGCAGCCGGCCGATCGTGGCCTCCCACTCCTGCATGCGCGCGCTTTGTCCCATCCCGCGGAACATCAACGACGAGCTGATACGGGGCATTGCCGACGGCGGGGGAGTGATCGGGCTCAACTTCCACCCGGCGTTCCTGGACTGCGGCTACCGCAGGATTGTGGAGAAACGCTGCAAAGCCGTTTTCGCCCGGCTCGATCGTCGTGCTGAAAAGGCCGGCGCCGACGCTGCGGAAATGGGCAGGGCCTGGATGAGATTCACGCAGGAGTACAGGAAGGCGATGGGATCGGAAAAGGTCGCCCTGGAAAGGCTGCTTCAGCACGTCGATCATCTGGTCGATGCGGGAGGTCAGGGGGCGGCGGCCTTCGGTTCGGATTTCGACGGCATCCCCGACGGGCCGGCGGGCGTGGAGGACTGCCGCGGATTCAGCCGTATCCTGCGTGGCCTGCGTGAGCGCGGCTACTCCCCCTCCGCTCTGGAGGGGATCTGCTGGTCGAATTTCATGCGGGTGCTGGAGGCGGCCTGCGGTTAGGGCCGCGGTTCGTTGTCGGGTGTTGTCGGGCGCTTTCCCGCTACTCCCGGTCCGGCAGCAGCCCGGTTTGAGCATTGTACAGGTCGGCGTACAGGCCACCCTGCCCGATCAGCTGCTCATGGGTTCCGCGCTGCACGATGCCCGTTTCCGCCAGAACGATGATCTCGTCGGCGTTTCGGATGGTGGACAGACGGTGGGCGATGATCAGGGTTGTTCGTCCCACGACCAGTTTGTCCAGCGCTTCCTGGATGATCATCTCCGTATGGGTATCCAGGGAGCTGGTGGCTTCATCCAGGATGAGGATCCGCGGGTTTTTCAGGAACGCACGGGCGATCGAGATGCGCTGTTTCTGCCCTCCAGAAAGCTTGATCCCCTTTTCCCCGATATTGGTGTCGTAGCCCGACGGAAGATCGAGGATGAATCCGTGGGCGCCGGCCCGACGGGCTGCCTGCTCGATCTGCCCGTCCGTGGCTCCCGGTTTCCCGTAGGAGATGTTGTCGCGAATCGTGCCCGTGAACAGGAACACCTCCTGCTGCACGATGCCGATCGCCCGCCTCAGGCTATGCAGGCTCACCGTGCTCACATCCACGCCGTCGATGAGCACCCGTCCCGCTTCCGGTTCGTAGAAACGCGGAATCAGATGGCAGAAGGTGGTTTTTCCCGCTCCGGAGGGGCCAACCAGCGCCGCGACGCTTCCCGGTTCGATCGTCAGGTCCAGGTTCCGCAGCACGCGTCGATGCCTGTCGTAGCTGAAGGTCACGTTCTCGAAATCGATGCGTCCGCGCACCTCCCGCAGCTCAACCGCTCCCGGGACCTCCCGGATCTCCGGCTGTTCGTCCATGATTTCGAAGAAACGGTGCAGGCCGGCCCCCATGCGCTGCACCATCTCCACGGTCCGGGACAGGCGTTCGATCGGCTCCAGATAGATCCCCACGTAGAACAGAAAGGCGACCAGCGTGCCCAGGCTCATGCTGCCGGAGATCACGAACAATCCTCCTGCCACGATGATCACCAGCCTGGAAACATCCTGCATCAGGAATACCCCGCCGTAGAATCCGCCCAGGATCCAGAGAACGGAGCGCCAGGAGCGGTAGTAGCTGCGGTTGAGCTGGTCGAAGTGCTCCCGTTCCTGTTTTTCCCGGGTGAAGGACTGCATGACGCGGATTCCCGAGATTATGTTCTCCACCTTGGCGTTGATCTCGGCGATGGCGTCATTGATCCCCTCGAAACCACGGCGGATCCGACCGCCGAGCAGTCCCGAGTAGGCCGCCATGACCGGGATCGGAATCGAGCAGATCAGAGCCAGCTTCCAGTTGAGGGCGAACAGCACGGAGTAGGATCCCAGAACCATGGTCGTGGCCAGGAAGAGGTCCTCCGGCGCGTGGTTGACTGCGTCGGTCACCCTGCCGATGTCGTTGATCATCCGCGACATGAGCTCGCCGGTTTTGCGGTTGTCGAAGAAGCGGAAGGAGAGGGTCTGCAGGTGGTAGAACAGATCCCTGCGCATGTCCTTCTCCATCTTGACGGCCATCAGGTGCCCGGCGTAGAGGGTGTAGAAGTTGCAGCCGTACTTTGCGAGCATCATCAGGGTGATCAGCAGGCCCAGACGGAAGATCCCTTTCAGATCCGCCGCGGGGATCAGGCAGTCCACCACGAGTTTCAGAAGATACGGCACGGCGATTGTCAGAGCTGCAACCAGGCCGACGGCCAGCAGATCGCTGGCCAGCAGATACCAGTACGGTCTGTAGTACCCCAGAATCCTCCGGATCAGGACCCTCGTCGGCACCGGATCGGGATTCATCCGATCTGGGTGAGCTCGGTCAGCACCTTGGCGGAGGATTTGGGGTGGATGAAGGCTATCCTGCTGCGGTGCGCCCCGCCGCGGGGCGTTTCGTCGATCATGCGGATCCCCTTCTCCTTCAGATCGGCGATCTGCGCCTCGATATCATCCACCTGATAGGAGATGTGATGCATCCCCTCCCCCCGCTTGTCTAT
>JAFGQJ010000156.1 GCA_016935715.1 Spirochaetales bacterium | reverse complement strand
GAGAGCCTCCTGCCCCGAACGGTTCGCAGCATCGAGATCACCCCCACCAGGGTATGGGTCGGCACCTACCAGGGGCTTTTTCAGTACACCAAATCGAACTCCCGATGGCAGCGGATCCGGTTTTTCGACGACAAGGTCGAAGCCCTGCGGGCCGTTGGTCAGACACTGTACGTGGGAACCCTGGGCCGCGGATTGTGGCGCAGCGACGGGGAGGGGTGGAAAAAGCTCAGCCGGGAGGGTTTGCCCGGGGAGTTCATCAACTGCCTGACCACCGTCGGCGATAACCTGCTCATCGGAACACTGAATCTGGGACTGGTCGTGCTGGAGACGAAGACGGGGAGAATCTTCAGCTTCGACAGCGTCAATCCGAATCTGGCTGCCCGCAACGTGATCACGCTACTGCCGGAGGATGAAGACACGCTGTGGATCGGGACCTACGGGGAGGGGCTGTACCGCTGGAAGCGGCCGGAGAACAGAATCGAGCATTTCAGCAGGGCCACCGGACAGCTGACCGACGACTGGGTGCTGTGCGCCGTGCGGGCGCAGTCCGGGTTGTATTTCGGGACCTTCGGCGGAGGGGTATCCCACCTCCCCCCCCGGATGGATTCGTGGCGGCGGATCGGGTTGAGGCAGGGCCTTTCCGCTCTGGACATCAGCAGCGCAACCTATGCCCCCCCCGATCTTTTCTTCGGCACTCTGGGATCGGGAATATCCATCCTGAACGAGTCCCTTGCCGGAGAGGGTGCAGGCGGAATAGAATAACCTCTGTAATCGATGACCCGCATCCCCGGAGTTCGTACAATCGATGTATACATCCTCAACGAGTTTCTCATATCCTTCGTAGTCGCGTTCCTGTTTTTTTTCTGCACCTTCTTCATCAATCAGCTCCTGGTCCTGGCGGAGGAGATCTTCTCGAAAAAGGTTCCCTTCGGGGATGTGCTCCGCTTCGTCGTGTTTTCCCTGCCTTCGATTCTGGCCCTGTCCCTTCCCTTCGGCGCCCTCGTCGGCTCTCTCATGGCGATGGGCCGGCTGGCATCGGACAACGAGATGCTCGCCTTCCGCGCCTGCGGAGTGGCTCAGAGGCGAATCCTCACGCCGCTTTTGGCCATCGGGGTGGTGCTCTTCCTCATCTCCTTCCTCATGAACGACTATTTTCTTCCCCTTGGCAATATCCGTCTGGGGAGCATGTACCGAAAGATCCTGTACACCAATCCCGGCATCGAGCTGGAGCCGTATTCGGTAAAACGATACCAGGACACGGTGATCGTTACCGGAGACATCCAGGAGAACGTGATCAGGAACATTACGATCATCGATAAAACCGAGGACAAGGAGAAGAGGATCATCACGGCGCGCTCCGGGTCCCTGCAGGAGAGCCGGGATCAGAAGGGAGTGATCTCCATCCGCCTGGACGACGTGTTTTCCCACGTCCCCGATGCTGCGGTGGAGGACAGGTTCGAATACACGACCTCCGCGTCGATGATCTACAACATCCTGTTGAAGGATTTCAGCGCCAGCTTCATCAATCCGGGGCCGCGGGAGATGCGCTCCATCGATGTCTGGCAGGAGATCCAGCGGATGGACGAGCAGTACGAGCGGCAGCTGGGGGAGCAGAACAGAAAGATCGACGCTCAGCTGTTCGATCTGGCCATGGAGGTGCGCTACGTACGGGATTTTCCGGGTCAGAATCGAGCCAGGCAATCGAACCTCTCCAGCGCCTACACCGTCTATACCCGAAACAGGGACAGGAAGTTCGTGGACCGCAACCTGCAGCTGTACCGATTGGAGTTTCACAAGAAGTTCTCCATTCCCTTTTCCTGCGTGGTGTTCGTTCTTTTCGCCTTTCCCGTCGGCATGATGGCCCGCAAGAGCGGCAGGGCAGTGGGATTCGGCATTGGGCTGCTCATGGCCACCCTGTACTGGTGGCTGCTGCTCATCGGGCACACCCTGGGCATCCGCCTGGAGCTGCCGCCGGCTTTCGCCATGTGGTTTCCCAACCTCGTTGTTTTGGTGGCCGCCGTTACCCTCTTGTTCATCAGGACCAGCCGGTGAAGACCATCTACGGCATGATCCTGGGCACCTTCATCCTCGTTTTTCTCGTCTCCGTCCTGTTCTTCGTCCTGATCGTGCAGCTCCTCGACCTGTTTACCAACCTGTGGCGCTACCTGGCACACGATACGTCCCTGACGGAGATCCTGAGGATCGCCTACTACTACCTGCCGAAATGTCTCTCCTATGCCATCCCGCCGGGTCTGCTGTTCTCCGCGGCCTATACCCTCGGAATGCTGTACAAAAACAACGAGCTGATCGCGATTCTCGGCTCCGGCATCAGCCTCTACAGGCTGGTGTTGCCCTTCATGCTGGTCGGCATCGGTCTGAGCGTGTTCGGTTTTTTCTTCGAGCAGTACCTGGTCATCGATACCTTCATCCGCAAAAATGAGCTGTTCCGCGAGACGGTTCGCCAGGAGATCAGCTACAGCAACACGAACGTGACCGTAATCAGCGAGGATACCCTCACGATCTATCAGGTGGACTACTACAATGACAAGAAAGAGACCCTGACCGACGTGATGATCCTGCAGAGAGACCAGAACGGCGGGTTCGGGGCAAGAATCGATGCCGACTGGGGCGAGTGGAACGGCCGGCATTGGGTCCTGCACGACAGCCGCAGCTACGGCTGGGGGGAGAATGGCCGGTCCGTCGAGCTGGAGCGCAGCGCTCTGCTGCAGGCCACCGAGCTGACCGAGCCGCCGACGACCTTCCGCAAGACCACCCGGGACGTGGAGGAGATGAAGAGCGGCGAGGCGCGAGTCTGGATCGACAAGCTCAAACGGGCGGGGCTGCCCTACCGGGGGGCGCTGACCGAATACTACAAGAAGTACTTCTTCGCGGCCAGCCCGTTCATCGTGGTGCTGATCGCCGCCGGCATGGGAGGCCGCTTCAAGAGGAACGTGCTGCTGATGAACCTGCTGACCGCACTGGTGGTCAGTGTGGTGTACTACGTGCTGCAGATGGTTGCGGTTATTCTCGCGAAAAACGGCCTGCTTCCCCCTCTTGCCGGAGCCGGGCTGGCCTTCGTCGCCTTTCTGGCGATCGGTTCGCTGGCCCTGAGAACGGCCCGTACCTGAGCGCATTCGGATTCCGATGATATTCACCGTCCAGAGCCGGGATCCCCGCAGCAAGGCCCGTACGGGGCTGCTCCGGCTGCCCCATGGAGCCGTGGAAACGCCGGTATTCATGCCGGTGGGCACGAACGCCACGGTAAAGGCCATTACCAACGATCAGATGGAGGATCTGGGGATCAGGCTCATTCTAGGCAACACCTATCACCTGTTCCTCCGGCCGGGATTGGAGGTGCTGGAGCGCTGCGGCGGGCTGCACAGCTTCATGGCCTGGAATCGGAACATCCTGACCGATTCGGGAGGATTTCAGATTTTCTCGCTGGCACCGTTTCGCCGCGTGGAGGAGCGGGGCGTGGTCTTTCGCTCCCACCT
>JAFGQJ010000155.1 GCA_016935715.1 Spirochaetales bacterium | reverse complement strand
GTTCAGCGGCCTGCGCTCAGCGGGCCGTGTTCGATCTCGACGTTCAGCGCCGGAAGCGCTTTGGCTCGATCCCGTAGCGGTTGATCCGGAGGCCCATCATCCGTTCGCTGATCCCCAGGGCGCGGGCGGCCCTGGCCATGTTCCCCCTGGAGGATTTGAGGGCGTCGAGGATGAACTCCTGCTCGACGTTCTCCAGCGCCGTCTCCAGTCTCCCTTTGAAGGCTGTACCGCTGGCCTCGGCCGTCTGCAGGGTGGGGGGCAGATGATGGCCGTGGATCACCCCGTCCCGGCTCAGCAGCACGGCCCGCTCGATGCAGTTCTCCAGCTCCCTGACGTTCCCCGGCCAGTGATAGGCCATCAGCATGTCGATGGCCGGCGTGGAGATCCGGCGTACATCCTTGTGGCTGTTCCTGCCGTACTTCTCTACGAAGTAGTCGGCCAGCAGCAGGATGTCGGTCTTGCGTTCCCGAAGCGGGGGAATGTGGATCGGGAAGACGTTGAGGCGGTAGTAGAGGTCCTGGCGGAACCGCCTCTCCGGGATGCGCTGTTCCAGATCGATGTTGGTGGCGGCGATCAGGCGCACGTCCACCTTGATCGTTTCTATGCCGCCGACCCGCTCGAACTCCTTTTCCTGCAGAACCCGCAGCAGCTTGATCTGCAGGGAGGGGGAGAGATCCCCGATCTCGTCCAGGAAGAGGGTTCCGCCGTGGGCCAGCTCGAAGCGGCCCTTGCGGCTGGCCACCGCGCCGGTGAAGGCCCCCTTCTCATGGCCGAACAGCTCGCTCTCTATCACCGATTCAGGCAGGGCTGCGCAGTTGACCTTGATGAAGGGTTTGCCCGCCCTCAGGCTGTTGTAGTGGATGGCGTGCGCCACCAGCTCCTTGCCGGTGCCGCTTTCGCCGCGGATGAGCACCGTGGCGTCGCTCCCGGAGACCTGGGCGATCAGGTCGTAGACCTCCTGCATGGCGTTGGAGTTGCCGATGATGTTGGAGGGTCGGAAGCGGTCCTTCAGCTCCTCGGTCAGCCGGAGGTTTTCCTCGATCAATCGCTGGCGTTCCTCCTGGGCAGACTGGCGCAGCTTGACCGCCTGCGAGATCATCGAGGCGATGATCGAGTACAACCGCAGGTCCTCCTCCAGGGCGGCATGCTCGGAGTAGATCCTGTCCACGCTCAGCGCGCCGATCACCGTGTTTTCCAGCTTGATCGGGACGCTCAGGTAGGACACATCCTGTCCGTCCTGATCCCGCGGAGCTCCGGTGCGGTTGAGGAATCGCGGTTCCTCCGCGACCTTGGGGATGATGGCGGCTTTGCCCGTCTGGAAGACCTGGCCGATGATGCCCTCGCCCACGCGGTAGCGCCCCCTGCGCTGCTGGCTCGCAGAAAGCCCGTAGGCCGCCTCGATGGAGATCTCCCCGCTTTCGCGGTTCAGCAGGGTCAGGCTGCCCCGGATGATTCCCTTGTATCGGGCGACGATCGACAGCACGGGACCCAGCGTATCCCGCAGGTCCATGCTGGAGTCCAAGGTTTTGCTGATGTCGAACAGCAGAGATAGCTCTCCGATCTTCTCGTCTACGTACGGGTGGTTCGGCACGGTTCCTGCTGCTGTTTTTCCCATCGAATGCCCCACATTCTTCCTACGAAAATGTAGGAAACTACAGTAGATCGTACATCTGTGTACTGTTTTTGTGGGGCTATGTCAATGCCCCGGATGTGACAGCACAGGGCGCAGCCGGTCTATACCACCGGCACCATGTCGACAAACCCTTCCACCGCCGCATCCAGCTCCAGACTTTCGAAGCTGATCTCCACCGGATCGGTCTGCTTGACCGCCACCATGAGATGCCCGGAATTCCCGTCCGCTGGGGCATGCAGATGCAGGCCGAAGTACACCGGTTCGAATCCGTAGTCGCTGACCAGCTTCCCGGCCTGGGAGAGGAGCACCGCCTTGGAGTCCACCTCGGTCGCCCCTTTGATCGTTCCACCGGTGACGCGCAGCTCGCAGGCGCCCTCGCGGGCGTGCATGTGGGCGATCCATTCCACCAGCTGCAATCCCTGTTCGTTCACGAAGTACTCGTAGCTGCGATCCAGGGCCTCCCCCGCCTTCAACCTCGTCTTCACGTTGGTATTCATCATGCGTCACTCCTTCATTGATTAGTTTTTCAGTCACCTATAACCTACTAATTCGGGCGGATAAAAACAAACGGCCTGGATTCTATTCCCTCGCGGAGGGAAAGACGATAATAGGGTATGGGCGCGAAAGGCATGTCGATCGTGCAGAAGCTTGGACGCTATGTTCGCAGACTGGCCGAGGAGTTCAAGCGGGATCATTGTCCCACCCGAGCCGCCAGCCTGGCGTACACCACCCTGCTGGCGCTGGTGCCCCTGTCGGCGCTGATGTTCTCCCTGTTCTCCGCCCTGGGCACATTTTCCGAGGTGCTGGAGAACATCCAGGGCTTCCTCTTCCGGCAGCTGGTGCCGACCAGCCACGAGGAGATCATGGCCTACATCCAGCGCTTCGTGGAGAATACCCGCGCCCTGGGAGTGGTCGGGCTGCTGTTCTTCCTGATAACGGCGGTCTTTCTCCTCAACACGATCCAGATTACCTTCGATGCCCTCTGGGGAAGCCGCACGCGGACAAACTCGCTGCGCCGACTGGCGACCTACGTGTCGATCCTGATCGTGGGCAGCTTCCTGTTCAGCATCGGGTTGAACCTGGCCGGCATGTTCCGGAGCCTGATCGGCGGACAGGCGGTCCAGGAGATCGGCAAAACCCTCTCCGTTCTCACGGGCATCCTACCCTCCATCATCGTCTTTGCCGCCCTGCTGCTGATGATACTGCTCATCCCCTCCGGCCGGGTAACCTTTCTCAGCGCCCTGATCGGGGCAGTCGTGGGGGCGGTGCTGTGGGAGGCCGCCCGCAGGCTGTTTTTCTTCTGGATCACCTACGTGATCCGCATGTCCATCGTGTACGGTTCCCTGGCCGTGATCCCCATATTCCTGATCTGGCTGTACGTGGCCTGGACCATCGTCCTGTTCTCCCTGGAAGTCGCCTACGTTCACCAGCACCGGCAGCTTGGGTGGCTGGGAAAACGATTGGATCAGATCAGTCCAGCCGAGCATTTCCTCTTCGGACTGGAGATCTACTTCCAGATCGTGGGACGCTTCTACCGGGGAGAAACCCCGCCGAGCACGGTCCAGATCGCCCGACGCTTCAGCGCCTCTCTTTCCGACATCTCCCTTTTCGTCGAACTGTTTCACGAGGAAGGGCTTCTGCTGCTTGCCGGGGACGACAATGATCTCCTCGTGCCGGCCCGCTCCCTCGACAAGATCCGCCTGCAGGAGCTGTTCCGCGCCCTGTTCGGAAATCCGGTGGAAGCGCCGTGGCAGAGCGAGGAAGCCCTGAGCCTCTTCGAATCCGTAACCGGTGCGGCCGTACGATCACTGGGGGAAACCTCGGTGCTGGAATTCTTGAAGTCCAGCCTGAACAGGTCACCGGCGGAGCAGCAGGAGGCGAAAAAGTCGTCCCGGCGCGCCCCGCTGGACTCCCTTCTCGACTGGTCGGCTCTTCGCTTTCTGAAGAAAAAGAAATAGCTCGCCTCAGCTCCCGCTGCGCTCGGCCAGGATCATCTCTATCTCGGATCTGGGGAAATTGTACGCGGAATTGCAGTTGAAGCAGGTCGTGACCACCGGAAACGGGCCGGTTTCCAGGATCTCGGCCAGCTCATCCTGCGGCAGGGCGGCCATGAAGCGGCGGAAGCGGGATTTGCTGCAGTGGCACATGAAGGCCACCCGCCGGTTGCCCAGCAGAAGCGGGGAGAGATCGGAGAAATGATCTTCCAGCAGCTGCTGCGCCGGGAGCTGCTCGGCGAACAGGCGTCCCAGGGGGGGCATCCGCTGCAGGATGCCTTCCAGGGTTTCAACTTTGCTGTCCTCCGTGCCCGGCATGACCTGCAGGAACAATCCCCCGGCTCCCGCAACGTCTCCTTCCGGGTCGAATTGAACGCTGAAGGTGAAGGCGCTCGGGGTCTGCTCGGAGACAAGGTAGTAATGGGCCAGATCTTCGGCCAGGGTCCCGTACTGCAGCTGCACCTGGCCGGTAAAGGGCTGTTTGGCCTTTTCCAGGAAACGGGTGACGCTCAGGATCCCGCTGTCCAGCAGGTCGCGCAGCTCGAAGCTTTCAGCAGGGCGTTCCAGGGGGATCGGATTCTCCATCAGGTACCCGCGGACCTCGCCGAAGGCATTGGCTTCGACTGAAAGTCCCCTGGCCGCTCCGCTGCAGTCCACCCGGATGTTGACTCTGTCGGCACCTTTGAGGTTCACCGTCATCAGGCTGGCGGCGATGTAGGCGTG
>JAFGQJ010000154.1 GCA_016935715.1 Spirochaetales bacterium | reverse complement strand
TTCTGCAGCGCCTTCTCCCTCCGGGCGCAGGGACCCGCCCCGTGGGCGACGGGAGCCAGCCGCGGCGAGGACCTGGTGGTGAAGCTGGTCACCATCGAACCCTCGGATCCGATCTACACCTGGTGGGGCCACTCGGCACTGATAGTGGAGGACAGCCGGCTGGATCATTCCCGGTTCTACAACTACGGGCTGTTCTCGTTCGAGCAGGAAAATTTCGTCCTCGACTTCGCAATGGGGAGGCTCTGGTTCCAGGTCGGGGCCAGCGACACCCGGCGGGAACTGGAGTTCTACCGGTACCTGGACCGAACGATCCGCATCCAGACCCTCGACCTTTCCCCTCGACAACGCCTGGAAATGGCGCTGTTCCTGGAGACGAACATCCTGCCGCAGAACCGCACCTATCTCTATGAGCACTACTCCGACAACTGCGCAACCCGGGTCAGGGACCTGATCGACGCCACCATCGGCGGACGGCTGGCCGAAGCCACTTCGGATCGGGGACGGATGAGCCTGCGGCAGCATACGCGGCGCTTCACCGCTCAAAACCCCTTCATGGACTGGCTGCTGATGTTTCTCATGTCCGGGGTCATCGACCAGCCCATCTCCCGGTGGGAGGAGATGTTCCTGCCCTCTGAGCTGGAACGGAACGTGGCTGACCTGCGCTACCGTGAAGAGAACGGCGCGGAGAAGCCCCTGGTCAGCGAGACCATTGTCTACTACCAGTCCCGCAGCGGCCGGCGGATACCCGAACGGGTCCCCGCGGGCTGGCCGCTTGCCCTCATACCCGGTCTGGTTTCGGCTCTGCTTGCCCTGCTGCTGGCCTGCCTGATACGAAGAAACCGGAGGAGCCGGGAGACGGCCTGGACGCTGCTGGGAATACAGAGCGCGGTGGCGGGTCTGGTTCTCGGCCTTTTCGGTGCGACCCTGCTGTTCATGATCGCTTTCACGGATCATGCCGTTACCTACGGCAATGAAAACATCTTCCTGGCCAGTCCTCTGGCCCTGGCGGCCGTTCCTCTCGGCCTGATGGCGGCCCTCGGCGGGCGCCGGAATAGCGGGCGCCAAAAAAGCCGGCGCCGGCTCCAGCTGCTCTGGCTCCTGCTGGCCGCAGTATCGACGGTGTACCTGGTTCTGAAGATTTTTCCGTTTCTGGATCAGCGGAATGCGGCGGCGGCAGCCGCGATTCTGCCCGCCGTGTTCGGCTTCGCCGCAGCTGCGGGGATCACCTGGAAATCGGTCTAGAAGCGCAACGAGCCCGGCTTTTCCGGCACCTGCGGGGCTACCCCTGGAGCCAGCTCTTCCAGATCTCCGGCTGCAGACCGACCGTCACCTCTTTGCCGCAGCGCACGATCGGTGTTTTCAAGACGGCGGGATTCTTCACTGCCACCTCGAGGGGATCGTAGACCATGTAGGCCAGACCCGCCTTGGCGTAGGCCCTGGACTGCCGGTCCAGCAGCTCCTCGGGATTCAGGCTGCGGCAGATGTTGCGCAGCTCCCCCTCGGTCAGGGCGCGCTCTTTCAGGTCGAGCAGGTGCGGGCTGAAGCCCCGTTCGCGGAAGAAGCGGTCGGCCTTTCGGGTATCTCTGCAGTTTTTCGTACCGATGATCTGGATCGTGGGAGGCATGGAGGCCGATCAGCTCTCCGGGGCGGGGGGGATCTCCGCGGCTGGCGGCGCGTCCCTGTAGGTTTCCTTGATCTCGACGAATCGATCGAAGTTGTCGAGGAAGACCTTTACCAGGTCCGGGTCGAACTGGCGCCCCTTTTCCTCTCTGAAAAGCTTGACGATGCGCTCCATCTCCCAGGCCGGCTTGTAGACCCGCTCATTGGCCAGGGCGTCGAACACGTCCGACATGGCGGTGATGCGCCCGTAGATGTGGATCTTCTTCCCCTTGACGCCGCCGGGGTATCCCTTGCCGTCCCACCTCTCGTGATGCTCGTTCGCGATGAGCGCCGCCGCCTTCAGCAGGCGCCGCTCCGAGTGTTTGAGCATCTCGTAGCCCAGGGTGGTGTGGGTCTTCATGGTTTCCCACTCCTCGGCGTCCAGCTTGCCCGGTTTGAGCAGGATGCGATCGGGGATGGCGATCTTGCCGATGTCGTGCATCGGGGAGGACAACCTGAGCAGCTCCGTGTCGTCGGCGCCCAGGCCGTATTTTTCGGCGAACAGCCGGCAGAACTCGGCGACCCGTTTGACGTGGTAGCCGGTCTCCTTGGAGCGCAGCTCGCCGGTTTCCGCGAGGGTGAAGATGATCTCCCGCTGGGTGGCTTCGATCTCCTCCTGGAGCATGGCCGCGTCCAGGGTCTTGCCCGTGTAGGTGGCAGCCAGCAGCAGGTGCTCCAGATCCTGCCTGCTGAACTGCTCGGGCTCGGGCACCTTGTTGATGGCCTGGAACACGCCGATGATCTTTCCCTCCCCGTCGTTGATCGGGAGCCCCAGGATGTTGCGGGTGTGATACCCGGTCTTCTTGTCGATTTCCTTGTCGAAGCGGCTGTCGTTGTACGGATCATTGATGATCAGGGATTCCCCGGTCATGGCCACGCAGCCGGCGATCCCGGCGGAACAGGGAATCACGATCCGGTCGACACCGTGGGCCACCTTGCTCCACAGTTCCTTTGTCTTGCGATTCAAAAGCCAGACGGTGCAGCGGTCTGCGCTGATCAGATCGCGGCCCATGTCGGCCAGGAGAATCAGCAGCTGATCGATGTCCCGTTCGTCTGCGATGCGTCCTACGTAGGAGAAGATCGTTTTCAGCAGCTCATTCGGGGAGGCGGTCAGAGGCCTGCGGCTTTGGTTTTTCGACATACCTTATCGCTGAACTATAAGTTCTCGAGCCCAAGTTTTCAAGGCTCTCATAAGGATTATCGGTGCGGCGCGGTCAGGATTTAGCGATTAGCAGGACGGCGACCGCCGTCAGCAGGAGGAGCACGATCCTGCGGAACCAGAGCTCGGACAGGCGGTGAAACAGCAGGACCCCCCCGACCGTGCCGGCCGCCACGAAGGGGCTGTAGTACAGCAGGTTCCGCCAGAGCTCCCCGGTGAGCAGGCCGGCGATGTAGAATATCGGGATCTTGTACAGGACCATCAGCACGAAGTACATCTGCAGGGTGGCCTTGAAGCCCTTCTTGCCCAGTTCGAGGGAATCGCAGTACATGATCACCGGGGGGCCGCCGGAGCTCAACGCGCCGCTGATGAGGCCGCTTGCCAGCCCGACCAGGTAGCCCCAGCGGCGGTCCATGTGAAAGTGAGCCCTGTTCTGCACGAACAGGGCGAAGCACACGTAGCTGAGAATGAAGCCGGCCAGGATCTTGAGCAGCAGGCCCTCCGGCAGGTTCACCAGCGCGTAGACCCCGATGGGCACCCCGACCGCCGTCCCCGCCAGCATGGGCAGCAGGGCTTTCCAGGCGATATGAGCCCGTAGCGGGATCGTGAGGGTGGCGAAAATCGTCAGACTGCAGAAGCTGACGAAGGCGTTGGCCATCCGGATGCCGATCAGCAGCGGCAGGAGGGCCATGGCGATCAGACCGAAGCCGAAACCGCTGAGACCCGAGATGAAGGATGCGGCCAGGGTGGTCGCCGCTACGATCCAGAGCATGAATCCGGTTACAGGAGAGCAGCGGCCGCGGCTACAGCGAGATTGCCTTGGCGTGAGCCAGGAGATACTCCTCCGCTTCCACGGACCAGAGACCGTTGTGGGATTCGACCAGTTCCGCCAGTCTGGCGAACAGCGGATCGGAGCCGCCCCTGGCCTCGAAATCCTCGATCGCGGTGAGCTCCATCTCGATGTTCGTGTAGATCAGCTTCTTGCCGCCGGGGATCGAGGGCAGATTGAGGGTCGTTTCCACCACGGAGTCCAGGCCTCCGATGTGGGTCACCATCATCGCCGGGTTGATCCTGCCCTCAGACATGAGGCCCAGGGCTTCGACCATGTCGTCCGTGTTTCCGCCGCTGGTTCCTATCACGTGGGTTCCGCTGTAGTGAACATCGTAGAAGTTGAGCCTGGCTGTGAAGGCGGCGTCGGTCGGACCGGCGAAGAAGTTCAGGCAGCCGTTTCTCCCGAGGATCCGGTCTCCCGTCTCCACGACCGGGGCGACCGGGGCGAAGACGAACACGTCGTCGAAACCCTCGCCTCCGTTGAGCCCCTTCAGATGCGCCGGCACGTCCTCCACATCCCGGGTGTTGCAGAAGATCAGCTCCACCCCTTCCCGGGTGACTTTGTCCGGGGGGAAGAGGCTGGCCGCCCGGGCGAGCCTGCCATCGTCGATATCCGTCACCACGATCCGCCGGGGCTTCCTGCCTGCGTGCAGGGCGTAGTCCAGCGCTCCCAGCCCCATGGGTCCGGCCGCGGCCAGCAGCGCCAGAGAGCCTCCCTCCCGAATGCCCATCTGGTGAATGTAGGATCCCTGCTCGTTGTGAAAGCTGGCGTGAAAGGCTCCGGCGATGCAGGAGACCGGTTCGCTGAGGGAGGCGGGAAAGTACCCCTGCCCGGTGAAGGGCAACAGGCAGTTCATCTCCATCACCTCTTGCGGGATGATGATGTAGGTGGCGTCCCCTCCGATGTACCGGTACGAGTAGCCGGGCGCTTCCTGGCTTCCCTTGTAGTTGAGCGCCGGCTGGATCGAGAACTTCATGTCCGGTTTGAACGAATCCCGCCACTTTTTGCCCACCTCGACGATCCTGCCGGACATCTCGTGACCGATCATCGTGGGATTTTTGTCGACGTCATTCGGAACCCGCTTGTGGTCCGCTCCCTGCCTGGCCGCCTTGTAGCTGGACATGCAGATGGAGTCTGAGATCACTTGGGCCAGGATCTCGTCTTCCCTGATCGGGGGAAGCTCGAAGGCCTCCAGGCGAAGGTCGTCTTTTCCGTACAGCCGCACCGCCAGTGTCTTCATCTTGTCTCTCTTTCCATTTCTATTTCAGCATGACCTGCCCGCCGGTCACCGGAACGGCCTGGCCGGTCTCGTAGGTCTGGCTTACAATATACAGGAGAGCACGGAAAACGTCTTCCACGCTGCAGCCCCGCTTCATCGGCACCTTCTCCTCGTAGAATCTCCGCACCTCCCCGATGCTGCGCGCACCGGGAACCTTTCCGGCTCGCAGGTACTGGACGAACAGACCGCGCCGCGGGTCGGACCAGAGGGGGCCGTCGAAATAATTGCCCGGACAGATCGCGTTCACCTTGATGTTGTGCTCCACCAGCTCCAGGGCGAAGCTCTGGGTCAGGCCGATGCCGCCGAATTTGCTGCCGGCGTAGGCGAAGTTCCTGTTGCTGCCCTCCAGGCCGGACTTGGAGTTGATCTGCACGATGTCCATGAAGATGTCCCTGCGGAAGCGATGCTGGATCTTCATCACCTCCGAGCCGTACCTGGCGCAGAGGTAGAAGCCCCTGTAATTCACTCCGGTGACGCGCTCGAAGCTCTCCGGATCCATCTCCGGGAGGCCGCCGGCCTGCAGCACGCCCGCGTTGCTGACCAGCAGATCCAGGCCGCCGTAGGCCAGCACGGTCCGCCTGATCATCCCGGTCACGGAGCTCTCCCGGCTCACGTCCGCCGCCAGGGCCAGACATCGTCCGGCCCCGAATCGCCGGTTCATCTCCCCGGCTCGCTTCGAGGCCAGGGTCTCGTTGAGATCGGCGATGAGCACGTGGGCACCCTCTGCGAGCAGGCCCTCGGCGATGCCGGCCCCCAATCCCTGAGCGGCCCCGGTCACCAGCGCGATCCTTCCTGCTACCGGGCTCGTGCGGCGGGCGGTCGCTCCGTCATGGGCCGCTGCCGTGCCGCCTGCCGCTGCCGTGCCGCCTGCCGCGGCCGTGCCGCCGACCCGCTTGCGGAACGCCTCCGCCTCCCAATTCCTGATGAACTCGACCTGGTCGGGCGGGAGGCGGCGCAACCCCCCGAACAAACGGCTGAGGACCGCCACCTTCACGGCGTCGAGGAATACCGACAGGGCCGTGTCCGCGCTGCTCTTCGATCGCCCCCAGGCGAAGACCCCGAGCTTCTGGACGCAGACGATGAGCGGGGAAGTCCCATGAGAGCGGCGGTATCTCTCGATCCCTTCCTCGATCAGGCGGTACTGCCGGTCGAGCCGCTGCCGCCCGGCGATGAACAGCGGCTCGTGGCCGCAGTACACGATGTGATCCGGAGTGATGGAGGTCGACAATTTGCCGAATGCCGCAGCGCTTTCCAGGAACGGAGCCAGCTCGCGGCTGGAGTGGAAGGTGACGATCGAGCTGTCCTCCATCAGCAGCATCCGGACTACCGGGGCCAGCATCGCCGCCCTGTCCGGATACGTGTCCGTTTCACGGAGCTCCGGCATCCGCCCGGTGTGCCGCCGCAGCTTCCGCATCAGCAGCTCCGTGGTTGCGCGGATCTCCTCGTAGCTCTCTCCGGCGACGCACAGGCCGTGGTTTTGCAGCAGCAGAACCGTGGGACTGTGCCCGTGTTTCCCGCGGTACAGCCGGACCGCCTCCCGGGTCGCTCGGGCCAGGACGTATCCCGGATTCACCGTGGGTATCCAGAGCACCGTGTCGCCCAGGATCCTTCGGGCGGCCCGTTCGCCCTGCCGGCTGCAGGTCAGCGCGTTGACCAGGGGCGGATGGGTGTGGATCACGAAGGACGATGCCAGTACGTCGTGAAGGCCGGTCTCCACGCTGGGACGCTTGGCCTCCTCCCCGGCTTCCCGGGCCGCCATGAGGTCTCCCAGCACCAGGGCTTCCCGCTCCTGCGGATCCTCCGGGTAGCGCCTGTCCCACATGGCCGCCAGCTTGTCCCGGCTCAGGCGCACGAAGCCCTCTTCCCCGATTTCGGCCAGTGAAACGCCGGAGGCCTTGATGTACAGGTGCGTTCTGGTCTTGTACGAGCTGTTTCCGCCTCCCCCCAGAATGAAGCGGGGGTCCGATCCGTAGTGCCGGGAGATCTCCAGCAGATCCTTCAGTTTTGTTCTGTTCATCCGGTGGGAGATTATACCAACCCCGGTATTACGGCTCAAGGTGGCAGCCGTTCAAACTTTTCGGGTGGATTTTCAGGTGAGGCAACGGGGGATTTGCCTTCCGGAGACATCAGTCCTCCAGGAGCAGCGGAACGCCTCCCGGACGTATCGGGAATTTGTCGGTGCTTGTTCTTGCCTTACCACGGCAAAGGCGGTAATCTATATCCATTACTAGACATACGGAGGTAGAACCATGGTTAACTACAAGCTCAAGGAGATCGAAGGCATCGGAGCTGCCCAAAGCAGCAGAATGCAGTCCGCCAAGGTCCTGACCGTGCAGGGACTGCTGAAGAAAGGCGGCACCCCCAGGGGACGCAAGGAGCTGGCTGAAAAAACGGGACTCAGCGAATCGGTCATCCTGAAATGGGTCAACATGGCGGATCTGTTCCGCGTCAATGGAGTGGGCAAGCAGTATGCCGAGCTGCTGGAAAAAGCCGGAGTGGACACGGTCAAGGAGCTGCGCAACCGCAGGGCGGACAACCTGGTGGCCAAGCTCGCCGAGGTGAATATGGTCGGCGGCAGGCGGCTCGTCCGGCAGCTGCCCGGTTTGAAGCGTGTACAGAGCTGGATCGACGAGGCGAAGAAACTTCCCCCCGCCGTCAGTTATTGAGAGCAGGGGACAGGAATTTCGGTGAGCTGCTTCGCTGCGGGTTCACAACGGCGGGCCCGCAACGAGCGGCTCGTGACGGCCGCTCATCGTAAACGGCTCAGCGATCGCTGCTGCGGCCGTTTTTGTTTTTCGGCTTGCGGCGGGGTTTGGGGCGGAGATCCGGCAGACGGATCGTGCGCTCCGGGCTCCAGCTCCAGCCGGACATGGCGGCGACCACCTCCTTGACTCTCTCCTCGGTGGCTTCCACCAGCAGCATGCGCCCCGAATCGTCTATCACGGTCACTCGAGGTGCGGCGCGGATTCTCTTCACGTCCGCCGCCGGTTTGGGTCCCGTGCCGGTGAAGCGGAGGATGTACCGACCCATATTCTGCGCTCCTACCGGATCAGCCCCTGGCCTTCGTAGAGGCTGCCGAAACCAAGTGTTTGTGCCCTTCCCAGAACAGCCCGGGCCATCGCCTGCGAACGCTCCGATCCGCGGGGCAGTTTCAGCAGCTCGGGGCGGGTAGACAGCAACGCCGCCGCCGCACCCACCGCCGCGGGGCAGGACATCGAGGTGCCGTCCAGGGCCGCGTGTCCCCCCGGGTAGGTGGAGATGATCCCCACCCCCGGCGCGGTCAAGTCGAGCTCCGGACCCACGTTGGAGAAGGCGGCAACAAAGTTCTCCGCATCCGTTCCGTAGGGAGAGGCGACCTCCCCCCGATGGGTCGTGCCGGGCGGATACGTGCCTTTGCGTCCCATGGCCGAAACGGCCAGAGACAGCGAGTAGGAGGCGGGAAAGCTCACCGGCTGGCGCCGTTCGTTGCCCGCGGCCGCGATTACCAGGCTTCCCTGCGAGCGGGCGTGCTGGATGGCGGACTCGATGGCTTCGTCGGAGGGACCTCCGCCCAGACTCAGGTTGATCAGGTCGCAGCCGTCCTCCACCGCTCTGTCAATGGCCTTGGTGATGGCGTAGTTGCTTGCCGAATCGCTGTCCCGGCCGAAAACGCGATAGCTGCGCAGGCTCACCGCCGGAGCCAGGCCGCGCACCCCCTCCGGGGGCCGGCCGCGGGCGGCGATGATCCCGGCCACGTGGGTGCCGTGCCCCCTTCCGTTGTCTCCGAACTCCGAGCTGTCCTCGCCCACAACCGTGTTCTCCCCGCCGTCGATATCCAAGTCGGGGTGCTCGGCGATGCCCGTGTCCACGACCGCCACCCTGATGCCCCTTCCCGCCTTCGCTGGCGCTGCCCCGTAGAAATGACGCAGGCTGTCCGTGTAATCGAGGGACAGGGGAACCAGGGTGATGCGGCTGTCGGAGGTGACGGTGATGCTCTTCCGCAGGGCGGACCAGAAATTCCTTTCCGGGTAGACGTACAGACGCTTCAGCCTGGGCGAGGCGCTGCCGAGGGCCAGCCTCACTTCGCCTTTGGCGTTGGTCCACCCCTGAGCTCCGATGCGCTGCTCGAAATCGGTGAACGCGACCACCAGCGCACCCGCCACCGGGGTTCCGTCGGCGCGGGAAACGATGCGCAGCCTGACCTTGGCGGCGGCCCCGGCCAGCGCGGCCCTGGTTTCCACGCGCAGAGGCGGCGTTACGGCAGGGTGAAAAAAAGAGAGAGGGACCAGGCGCAGGCCGGGCTGAAGAGCTCTCAGGGCTGACAGTGCCGCTGGAGCGATTTCCACCAGCTTGGCTCCGTACTCGCTGACGGAATCCAGCAGGCGCAGCTCCATGCCCGGTGCACCGCCCAGGCGGAAAGGCCGCAGCGGGCCTCGTCCGACCGTCAGCCTCCGCAAGAATGCACCGGTTGCCGCCTCGGTAGAACGCACACGGATCCCCTGAGTCGGAAGAACGATGAACTGGTCGAAGCCCCTCTTGCCCATCCGCTCACCTCCCTCACCGCCGGTGCTCGGTGCACCTCGGGCCGAAGCTCGGATCCAGTATAGAGTTTTCGCGGGGGCACGGCAAGCGCGCCGGCTGCCGTAGGGCATCCCAGCCGTGCTGCCGGCCCCAGCGGCCGCGCTGCCGTCTTTGACACTCCGCGGCCATTCGGTTTATTATCCTCACCATGAATGAACCGCAGCGACTGGAAAGCATAGAGCAGATAATCGATTTCGCCATCCAGCGGGAGCGGGAGGCGCAGGACGCCTACCTGAGCTACGCCCGCGAGACGCAGCGGCGCGGTTTCAGCGACCTGCTGTTGTCGATGGCTGCGATGGAGAAGGAGCACGAGCGGAAGCTGATCGAGCTCAAGCAGGGACGCCGCGGGCTGGACTCCTTCACCCCGCCGAAGCAGGCGGACCTGGGACTCTCGGACATGCTGGTCGAGATGCCCTTTTCTCCCGCCATGGACTACGGGGACTTCCTCGTCCTGGTGATCGGTAAAGAGCGCGCGGCGGAACAGCTGTACCGCAAACTCGAATCCCTCACCGACAGTCGGGAGGTCAAAGACATGTTCCACCTCCTGGCCGATGAGGAGCGCAAACACAAAGATTGGGCCCAGGAGCGATACGACCAGGATATCCTGAAAGAAAACTAGCTCGAGCGGAGGCATGCGTGTACAAACCCGTTGATCCGAAGCCCAGTTTCCCCAAGATGGAAGAGGGTGTGCTGGAGTTTTGGAAGAAACACAAGATATTCGAGAAATCGGTCCAGCAGCGCAGGGGACGGGAGGACTACGTTTTCTACGATGGACCTCCCTTCGCCACCGGCCTGCCTCATTTCGGGCACTTCGTTCCCGGCACGATCAAGGACATCATCCCCCGCTACAAGGCGATGCGGGGCCTGAGGGTGGAGCGCCGCTTCGGCTGGGATTGCCACGGCCTGCCCGTGGAATACGAGATGGAGAAGGAGCTGGGGATCTCGGGCAAGAGGCAGATCGAAGAGTACGGGATAGCCCGCTTCAACGAGGCCTGCCGTTCGATCGTGCTGCGCTACACCGCCGAGTGGCGCACCATAGTCACCCGTCTGGGCAGGTGGGTCGACTTCGACAATGACTACAAGACCATGGACCTGGATTACATGGAGTCGATCTGGTGGATCGTGAAGGAGTTGTGGAACAGAAAGCTGCTGTACGAGGGGTTCTATATCCTTCCCTACTGCCCGCGCTGCTCTACGGCCCTGTCGAATTTCGAGCTCAATCTGGGCGGCTACCAGGATGTGCAGGATCCCTCGATAACGGTGAAGTTCAGGCTCGCCGACCAGGCGGACACCTACTTCCTGGCCTGGACCACGACCCCCTGGACTCTGCCCTCCAACCTGGCTCTGGCTCTGGGACCGGAGATCGAGTACGTGAAGGTCGCAGACGGACCGCAGCGCTACATCCTGGCCAAAGAGAGGCTGGAGACCTACTATCACAGCCCCGGCGAGTATGAGGTATTGGAGGAGTACAGGGGCAAGCAACTGGCCGGGATCCAGTACGAGCCGCTGTTCCCCTATTTTGCATCCCTTCGCGACAAGGGAGCTTTTCGCACGTACGTTGCCGACTACGTCTCTACGGAAGAGGGTACCGGCATCGTCCATACCGCTCCGGGATTCGGTGAGGACGACTACAACCTGCTCAAGGATACGGAGGTTCCCACCGTCTGTCCGATGGATGCGGAAGGGCGGTTCACCGAAGAGGTGACCGACTATCAGGGCCTGTTCGTCAAGGATGCGGACAAGCGGATCATCAGGGATCTGAAGGCCCGCGGCGCGGTGGCTCATCACTCCACCTACCTGCACGCCTATCCGCACTGCTGGCGCTGCAGCTCCCCCCTCGTTTACCGGGCCATCTCGTCCTGGTTCGTGGATATCCAGAAGATCAAATCGAGCATGCTCCGGGCCAACAGCCGGATCTTCTGGGTGCCCGCTCACATCCGGGAGGGAAGGTTCGGCAAGTGGCTGGAAGGTGCCCGGGACTGGGCGATCTCCCGAAACCGCTACTGGGGCAATCCCATCCCGATCTGGATGTGCGACGGCTGCGGGCACCAGATTTGCATCGGCAGCCGGGAGGAGCTGGAGAGCCGGGCCGGGCGGAAGGTCACGGATCTGCACAAGCACTTCGTGGACGAGATCACCTTCCCCTGCGATCAGGAATGCGGCGGGGTGATGCGGCGCATCCCGGAGGTGCTGGACTGCTGGTTCGAATCCGGTGCCATGCCCTACGCCCAGAATCACTACCCCTTCGAAAACCGGGAGCACTTCGAGGCCAACTTCCCCGCGGACTTCATCTCCGAAGCGCTGGATCAGACCCGGGGCTGGTTTTACACCCTGACGGTCCTGGCCGCAGCCCTGTTCGACCAACCCGCCTTCACCCACTGCATCGTCAACGGCCTGGTGCTGGCTGAAGACGGAAAGAAGATGTCCAAGTCGGCCCGCAATTATACCGATCCGATGGAGGTGATGAACGAGTTCGGTGCCGACGCCCTGCGCCTGTTCCTGATGAACTCCGCCCTTCTGAAGGCCGAGGACCTTCGCTACTCGGATTCCGGCGTCAGGGATGTGCTGAAGAACGTAATCATCCCGCTGTGGAACTCCTACAGCTTCTTCGTGACCTACGCCAACATCGACAGGGCGCGGCCGGAAGGCCCTCCGCAGGAGCCGGAAAATCCAATGGACCGCTGGATCCTCTCCGAGACGCAGAAGCTGGTCGAGCAGGTTACCGAGCAGATGGATCTCTACGACCTGCAGAAAGCCATCGACCCGATCGTCGAGTTCATCGATTCCCTGAACAACTGGTACATCCGCCGCTGCCGGCGCAGGTTCTGGAGGCCCGAATCCAGGAATGACGTGGACAAGCGCCAGGCCTACCAGACCCTGTGCTTCGTGCTGGTGACCCTGGTGCAGGTGGCCGCTCCCTTCATCCCCTTCATCACCGAGGAGATCTACAGGAACCTCAAGGCCAAGGGATCGCCCGAGTCGGTCCACCTGACGGATTTCCCGGCCAGCGATCCCGGGCGCAGGGACCCGGAGCTGGAGCGGAAGATGAGCCTTACCCGCCGGGCCGTGTCCATGGGGCGAGCCCTGCGTACCCTTCACAACCTGAAGATCCGCCAACCTCTCAAGGCTCTGCACCTGGTTACCAAGGACCGGCAGGAGAAGCGCATCCTCATCGAGATGGAGGAGCTGATCAAGGACGAGCTGAACGTGCGCTCCGTCGTGTTCCGTGAAAACGAGGAGGAGCTGGTCGAGTATACGGCCAAGCCGAACTACAAGATTCTGGGAAAGCAGCTCGGCAAAGACATGAAGGCGGCGGCGCTGAGGATCGAAGGTCTGTCGATGCGGGAGATCCAGTCCCTGCTGGAGGGAGCCACCCTCTCCATCGAAATCGGAGATCCCTCCGTTCGGGTGTTCGACCTGACCGCAGAGGGCGTGCTCATCGACCGCAACGAGAAGGAAAATCTCAAGGTCCTCAACGAGGGCTCCCTGACCGTGGCTCTGGATGCGGAGCTGAACGAAGAGCTCATCCGGGAGGGAATGGTCCGCGATCTGGTGCGGGGGATCCAGAATCTGCGCAAGGAGATGGACCTGCAGGTGACCGACCGCATCGAGCTGGCCCTGCACGGGTCACAGTCGGTGAGACAGGCGGTGGAGGCGAACGAGGATACTCTGCAAAGTGAAACCCTCGCCGTTTCATGGAAGTGGGAGAAAAAGGAGGGGGCCGTGGAAATCGACTGCGGACAGGAGAAATGTCTCGTTCAACTGAAAAAAACCGCCGTGTAGTTCCGCGGGTCCGGCTGCTTTCCGGCTGGCTGGTCCGCGCGCTTTCTCTGTGTTCCCTGCTCCTGCTCTCCTGCGCGACTGTGCCCCCCCCGCAGGAGGCGGCTTCCTGGATCGGAGTGCTGCCTCCTCTGTCTGCCGATTCGCTGTACGCGTCGGTGCGGGTGGCTTCATCCTGGGACCTGGTGGAGCTGCTGGCCGAGACCACCGGAATCGATACCCGGGAGCTGGAGAAATCCGCTGCCCGCGTGGATCGCCTGCATGCGCGCATTTGCCTCTCCCCCGGGCAGCTGCCCGCTTTCTCCATGGTCGCCCTGGGCAAGCTCAAACCCGGATCGGTTGCCTGCCGTCTCAACCTGGATTCGGCATGGCGGCGGGTGGTGCTGGAACCTCTGCCCGGCGGCGGATTCGGCGGTTCCAGCCGCTCGTACCGCACCTACTGGGACAGCGGAGAGCTGCAGATCGCCGCTCCTCGAGCCGGGGTATTGTTCGTCAGCGGGGGAGAGCCTTCCGGCACCGAAGCCCTGCTGCGCCGTCTGGGTTCCCCAGGACCGAATCCCGTTCCCGGCCGGGCCGCAGCGGATCTCGAGACAGCAGATATCTTCCTCTACATTCCGGATCCGGTTGCTCTGGCCGTGGCCTCCCGCGCTCCCTCCTCCTCCTCCCAGGATTTCGGTGCCGTGCTGCAGAGGCTGCCCATCCGGCAGATGTGGGTCTGCGCCCGGCGGATCGATCCGGAGCGGGCAGGGGACAGCTACGAGCTGGCGATCGTATTCATGCTCGCCGAGGGGGAGAATCCCCGGTCTGTGGAGATGCTCGTGCGGCTGATGCTGACGCTCTGGATGCGCCAGGCACAGGTGGACGACGCCGTGGGCAAGCTCAAGGCCGTGACCTTCGGCAGCGATCCGAGCTCGGTTTGGGTCGAGTCGCTGGTGCTCGGCAGCGGGGAAATCGCCTCCTTCATGCAGTCCCTGCTTCCCGATGATCCAGGAGGCGGCGGGAAGCTGTGAGTGGAGGCCCGGCCCTCCCGATCCTTTCCTTGCCCAATCCACCGGATTGGAAGTACTTTGTAGCGTATGAAGGCGATACGGATAGAGAAAAACGGCGGTCCCGAGGTGATGAACCTGGCCGAGCTGCCCGTTCCGGAAGCCGCAGCCGGGCAGGCCCTGGTAAGGATCGAGGCCGCCGGGGTCAACTTCATCGACGTCTATCAGCGCACCGGTCTGTACCCCGTGCAGCTTCCCTACGTACTGGGTCTGGAGGGTTCCGGCACGGTGGAGAAAACCGGCCCGGGTGTGGAAACGCTCCAGGCCGGCGACCGCGTGGCCTGGTCGGGGGCTCCGGGGACGTATGCCGAGTACGCGGCTGTGCCCGCCGACAGGCTGGTCAAGATACCGGAGAAAATCGATTTTCCGGAGGCAGCCGCGGCGATGCTCCAGGGCATGACCGCCCATTACCTGGCTGTGGACACTTACCCGATCAGGAGCGGCGACACCGTGCTGATCCACGCGGCGGCCGGCGGGGTGGGGCAGCTGCTCGTGCAGGTCGCCAGGCGCAGGGGCGCCCGTGTCCTGGCCACCGTGTCCACGGAAGCCAAGGCCGAGCTGGCCCGCAAGGCCGGAGCCGACGAGGTGATCCTCTACAGCCGCGAAGATTTCGAACAGCGGGTCAAGAGCCTGACCGGCGGCGCGGGGGTCGATGCGGTCTACGATTCGGTCGGACAGACAACCTTTCTCAAGAGCCTGGCCTGCCTCAAGCCCCGTGGAATGCTTGTGAGCTTCGGCCAGTCCAGCGGCAAGGTCACGAACTTCGATCCGGCCATGCTGGGATCCGGCGGATCCCTCTACCTGACCAGGCCCTCCCTGTTCCACTACATCGCGGATCGGCAGAGCCTGGAGCGAAGGGCCTCCGAGGTGCTCGACTGGATCGCCGGGGGTGAGTTGGTGCTGCACATCGGGCAGCGGCTGCCGCTGCGGGATGCGGCGGAAGCCCACCGCCGTCTGGAGGCGCGCAAGACCACCGGCAAGGTGCTGCTGATTCCCTGATTCCGGGGTCGGGGCCGGCGGGGCGCGACCGGGCAGCACCACGGCTTGCCGGCGGCGCGAATTTGTAGTAAATTCTCGCCGAAACATACCGAACAAGAATACGGATAGCTCAGGAGAGCCAGATGCCCACGTACGAGTACGAATGCAGGTCCTGCAAATATCGTTTCGAAGAGTTCCAAAGCATCACCGACGAACCCATCAAGGTCTGCCCCAGGTGCGGGAAAGCGGTGCGGCGGCTTTTCGGGGGCGGGTTGGGGATCATTTTCAAGGGAAGCGGCTTCTACACCACCGATTACAAGCGTTCCTCCGCTCTCACCGGCGGCAACGGTTCCTCCAAGTCCCGGGAAAGCAAGGGCGAGAACAAGAGCGAAAGCAAGAGCGAATCCAAGACGACCACCGGCGAAAGCAAGAGCTCATCCGGCGACTGATTGCTCGCTGTCTTTTACGGCTTTCGAGATCAAATCCTCCAACCGGAGAGCGCGGAACGCGCTGACCATCCTGTCGATACGTGGACGCACCTCCGGGTGCTGCGGGGCGAACAGGGCGCAGCAATCCTGGTAGGGAAGGATCGAGGTCTCATAGGTCCCGATCTCCTGAGCGGTGCGGATGATCTCCGATTTGTCCATCCCGATCAGGGGACGAAACAGGGGCAGCTTGGTGTAGCTTCCGGTGAAGTGAAGGCTCTGCACGGTCTGGCTGGCCACCTGGCCCAGGCTCTCCCCGGTTACGAGGCAGTCATGCCCGTGCCTGTGAGCAAGACGATCGGCGATCGCCATCATGGCGGCTCGGACCAGCAGTGTGGTGGCAGCCCTGCGCGCAAGGCGGTTGATCCGCAGCTGGATCTCCGTGAACGGCACCACCCACAGGCGCAGCCCCGTTAGATAGTCCGACAGGATTTCGGCCACTTTCCGGACTTTTTCCACGGCCTGCTCGGAGGTATAGGGCGGGGTGTGATAGTACACGCCGTCCATCGCCAGTCCCCTCTTGCCCATCAGGTACCCGGCCACGGGAGAGTCGATCCCGCCGGAGAGCAGAAGCAGTCCCCTGCCGCCGGTGCCGAGGGGAAGCCCCCCCGGAGCCCTGGAGGGCGTACCGTACAGGTAGACCCTGCTTCGAACCTCGACCTGGATGATCCAGTCCGGACGATTCAGATTCACCTGCAGTTGTGGTATTTCGCTGCGCAGAGCATCACCGAGCCGGCAGCAGATCTCGTACGAGCTGAGGGGGAAGCTCTTGTCGCAGCGGCGGGCCTCGATTTTGAAGCGATTGCCCCCTCCGGCGTTCAGCTCCCGGGCCAGGGTTAGTGCGGCCTCCC
>JAFGQJ010000153.1 GCA_016935715.1 Spirochaetales bacterium | reverse complement strand
TCAACCGGGGTCTGCCCGACATGGAGGAGCTCGATCTCATCGCCGAGATCAGGCGCCGCCACCCCTCGACCAGGCTGATGTTCTGTTCCGATTCCGGCGACTTCCGGCTGGCGGGAAAGGCGATGGAGCTCGGAGCGGACGCCTTGGCGGCCAGGTCCTGCACACCCGAGGAGCTTCTCGGCAAGCTCAGGTGGATCGAAGAGCATGCGCCGGTTCCGGCAGCGGGCTGGGAGGCGGCCGGCGACCGTTTGAAGCGCGTCCAGCTGTACGTCGATTCCCATATCGATCAACCTTTGCGGCAGGAGGATCTGCTGGATGTCGCCTGCCTGAGCCGCTCCTCGCTCCACCGTTATTTCAGGAAACGGGTGGGGATGTCATCCTCGCAGTACGTCACCTCCCGCCGGCTCGAACGGGCCAGGCATCTGCTGGAGCACGAAGATGCACCGATCTGCGAGATAGCGGGAAAAACCGGATTCCAGGATCCCGCCTATTTCTGCAGATGGTTCAAGCAGCTGACCGCCGTGACGCCGCTGGCCTTCCGCAGCGCGATTCGCGCCGGGAAGCGGAGCTTGAGGATCGGAGCGCTGGTTCCGCTCAGCGGAGCCTACGGGTATGCGGGACAGGACGTTCTGATGGGGGCCGAGTTTGCCGCGGCGGAGATCGCCCGACGTTTCGGCCTCGAAATCTCGGTATATCCGATAGACACCGAGACCTGCCCGGCCCGGGCCGCCGCCAAGGTATGGGACGCATACAGGCGGCTTAACATCCGTCACTTCACCGGGTGCACCAGCTCGGCGGTCCTGGTAGACGTGGCGCGGGCCGTCGAAGAGAGCCACTGCCTCCTGGTCTCCTCGGCCTGCGCCAACGTGGAAGACAGACGGCTCAACGAACGCGTGTTCCGCTGGTCCCTGCCGGCGCGCGAGGCGGTGCGCAGGACCATGATCCCCCTGATCCGCAGAGACCCCACTGCCCGGCGCTGGTTCACGATCAGCCCCGACTACATCTTCGGACGAGCCCTGCTGGGCGCCGCAGAGGCGGTTTTCAGGGAGTACGACATCGAGCATGTCGGGAATGCTTTCCACGAGCTGGGCAGCCGGGACTTCCGTCCCCTGTTTCGAAGAGCCCGGGCGCTGAAGGCCCAGACCATCGTGCTGTTGAACTACGGCGGGGACACCGATGCGGCGCTCGTGCAGGCGCGGGAGATGAACGTCTCCGAGGACAGCCAGCTGCTGGTGGTCTGGTCCAACGGTCTTCAGAACATCCGCAAGATCGGGCTCGAATCTTCGCGGGGGGTCCTGTTCGGAACCCAGTACTGGGAGAACAAGAACCTTCCGGCGAACAACCTTCTGAGAAAAGGGTGGGAGAAACAGTTCAACCACGACCCGAACTATCCGAACGTCACCGGCTACATAGGCACGCTGATGCTGCACATGGCCGTGCAGAAGACCGGCTCGAGCGACCCCGAGGCCAACAGGAACGCCCTGGAGAATCTGGCCTGGGACGGTCTGACGGCGATCCGGGAGTTCATCAATCCGGACACGCACCAGACCGCAAAGGAGTACTTCCTGCTGCAGGTCGAGCCGTCGGGAAGGGTGACGGAGCTCGCGGGGTAGGATCCCGGTCGAACCGGGCCGCCGCGGCCGGAAAGCTACTCCTTGCGGTATACCGTCCTTCCGTCGAATACCGTTCGGCTGATGCCGATCGACCCGATCTCCTCCGGCGGGACGGAGAAGGGGTCCCGGTCCAGAACGACGAAATCCGCCAGCTTGCCGGCCTCGATGGAGCCCTTCTCCTGTTCCTCGAAGCTGAGATAGGCGCTTCCGAGGGTGTAGATCGTTATCGCTTCTTCCAGTGACACCTTCTGCTCCGGCCCGAGGACACGGCCGTCGCCGTATCTGCGGCTCACCATGGACTGGAGGGATACTAGGGGATTGGCGGTCACGACCGGGAAATCCGTCGATCCGCCGATGTGTATCCCGTGATCCAGAAAGCTCCTGTGGGCAAACATCGTATGGATCCACTCGCCGTATACGTCCAGCTTGTCTCCCTGGGTCACGACGTAGTTGGCGAACGGCGCCGCAGCCACGCCCAGGCGCTTCATACGCTGCAGGATCTCCTCGGTGACGAAGGTACAATGCTCGATGCGGTGGCGATGATCGTCGCGGGGATGCGCTTTCAGGGCCTTCTCATACGCATCCAGGACCATGATGATCGCCGCATCACCGTTGGCGTGCACGCTGATCTGGAACCCGGCGGAGTGGTACTGCTCTACGGCCGCCTCCATCTCCTCGGGGGTTTTTACCGGAATGCCCCGGTAATCCGGTTTGTCCCCGTAGGGCGTGGTCAGCCAGGCGGTGCGGCCTGCGCAGGCCCCGTCGGCAAAGGACTTGATCGAGCCTACCCTGTAGCGCTCGTTGCCGAAACCGGTCCGGATCCCGGCGTCGCGAAGCAGGGGAAAATTTCTCTCATGGATCATCATGTTGATGCGGACCGTCAGAGCCCCACGGCGGTCCGTGTTCTGACAGGCCTGGAGGGTATGGATATCGCTGGAGGCATCGCCGACGCTGGTGATTCCCATGCGGTTGAACTCCCGGCAGATGAGGGCCAACCCCTCGGCCTTCTGCTGTTCGGAGTACGCCGGGATGAGCGGTTCTCCCTTACTGAAACCCGGCAGCCACATGAAGAAGGCTTCTTCGTAGCACACTCCGTTCAGATCGCCCTCCTCAGAGTGCTCGAATACACCGCCCGAGGGATCCGGCGTGCTGCGATCCAGACCTGCAATTTCGAGGGCTTTGGAGTTCACCACCCCGAAATGATACGTGAAGGATTTGATGATGAGCGGGTGACGGTCCGTGGCCCGATCGAGCTCCCAGCGCGTGGGGTGCCGTTTTTCCTCCAGCTTGGTCTCGTCGTAGCCGAATCCGACGATCCATTCACCGGGGGGGATATCCGCCGCAGCCTCCCCGAGGGCCGCAACGATCTGGTCTATCGAACGGCACTTCTCCGGCGTGCAATCCACCTGCAGCGCGTGCTCCGCGCCCATCGAAGCCATGTGGCAGTGGCCGTCATTGAGACCGGGGATGATCACTTTGCCGCCTGCATCGAGCTTTTCCGTGCCGGGACCTATGAGCGGCTCGATCTCGGCCCTCTCACCCACCGCCACGAAGCGATTCCTCCATACGGCCAGGGCATCCGCCCAGCCGCGCTTCCCGGAAGCGGTGAAGATCTTCGCGTTGAACGCAACCAGGTCTGCTTTCATTCGTGCATCCTCCTTCATCTCACTTCATTCTACCACAGTACCTCATTTTCCAATCTCCGGGGCTGCCCGTAAACAGGATCCCGTGTCCGGGGACGCCAATCGGGACATTTTTCCAATAAACAGGGACATTCCTCCATTGCCGGCGGGCCCGGATCGGTTAGGATCGATAATGGGGGAATCGAACTCGAGGAGGAGAGAAACCGTGCTGTATGCCGATCTGGTCGTGCATAATGCAAATATCCTGACAGTCGACTCCAATGACTCGGTCGAGCAGGCTTTGGCCGTGCAGTCGGGGCGTTTCGTCCGGGTTGGTTCGAATGACGATGTAAAAGCGCTGGCCGGTCCCTCGACCAGGGTTTTCGATGCAGGGGGCGGGACCGTGCTCCCCGGATTTATCGATGCTCACTGCCATCTCCTGTCTCTGACTGGAAAACAGCTCCTCCAGGTGGACTGCTCGGCGGGGACGGTCAAGTCCGTCGACGACATCATCCGCGCCCTGCAGCAGCAGGCGCGAAAGACTCCGAAGGGACAGTGGATTCTCGGAGCCCTGTACGATGACACCAAGCTCGCCGAGCGGCGTCACCCCACCCGCCGGGACCTGGACAAGGCTTCCACCGAACACCCCATCCACCTGCGCCACGTCAGCGGACATCTCGGAGTGGTCAACACCCCGGCCTTCGCCGCCGCCGGCATCAGCAGGGAATCGAAGTCCCCCGAAGGGGGCTCCTTCGATCGCGACGCCCAGGGAGAGTTGACCGGGGTGTGCCGGGAAGAGGCGGACTTCATCTTCCTGCCGGGAATCGGCGGGGAAGACTCCGTGATCCCTCCGTTGACCCGGGAGCAGGAGCGAATCGCCCTGGAGCTGGCCTGCAGGCAGTACAACAGCCTGGGGATCACCAGCGTCGGGGACGCGCTGGTCACCCCCTCGGAAATCGACATCTACCAGTCGGCTCTGGAATCAGGCTCCCTGACCGTGCGGGTATACATGATGGTCCTGGACTCCCACCTGAAGCCGCTGAAGCAGCTGCGGCTGCGCACCGGCTTCGGCAACGACTGGCTGAAGCTCGGCCCGATCAAGAGCTTCGTGGACGGAGCCATCGCGGGGCGCACCGCCTGGCTGAGCGAGCCCTACGAGGGACGCCCCGATGACTTCGGCATCCCCACCAAGACGCCCGAAGAGACCGAGCAGATCGTCATGGAGGCACACCGGGCCGGTTTTCAGCTGGCGGTCCACGCCAACGGGGACCGGGCCATCCAGATGGTCCTGGACGCGTACGAAAAGGCGCTTCGGGAACAGCCGCGCCCGGACCACCGGCACCGGATCGCCCACTGCACCGTCGTGAATCCGCAGATCCTCGGGCGCATCAAGTCGCTGGGGGTCGTTGTCCTGCCGTTTTCGACCTATATCTACGAGCACGGGGAAAAGATGGCGGAATACGGCAGGCGGATCTCGATGATGTTCGCCCACCGCTCGTTCCTGGACCACGGCATTCCGGTGGGCGGCAGCTCCGACAATCCCTGCGCCACCCAGGATCCCCTGCTGGCGATCCGTACGATGGTCACCCGCCTGAGCTCCGGGGGGGAGGTGCTCGGCCCGGAGCAGCGGGTGAGCTCCCGGGAAGCCGTCCGGATCTATACGATGGGCAGCGCCTACGCGGCCTTCGAGGAACACCGCAAGGGCTCGATCGAGCCGGGGAAGCTGGCGGATTTCGTCGTTCTGAGCGGGGATCCGACCGATGTGCCGCCGGAGGAAATCCATGACATAGTGGTGGAAAAGACGTTCGTGGATGGCCGGGAGGTGTATTCGCGAGATTGAGCGGCCGGCTTTCGCCGGACGTTCGGGGATGTCATCCCCATAATACCAATCTGAGGAGGGAGAAATGTCTGCAAAACAACGAAAAGGCGCCAGCGTCTTCGGCGTCATCGCGATGATCGCGATGTTCGTCCTTTTCTGCTGGCCCGGAATCCTGCTCTTTGACCGCCCTGGACCGTTGTTCCTGGGGCTGCCACCGATGCTGTGGGGCACCTACCTCTGCGTGCTGCTCTGCGTGATCCTCATGAGCATCCTGGTGAAGCTGGGGGTGGAAAAATGAGAGAGAACTATTGGGTCATCCTGCTTCCCTTCACCCTGGCCTACGTAGCCATCGCGCTCATTCTGGGGCTGAGCGCGGCCAAAAAGGGAGCCATGAAGAAGCTGGAGGGCTGGGCGGTCGCCTCCCGCGGTCTCGGGGTATTCGTCATGTTCTTCCTGACGGGAGCTGGTGCGGTCAGCGCCTATACGTTCCTGGGAGCTCCCGGATGGGCTTACTCCAAGGGCGTCCCGGTCCTGTACGTGACGATCTACCTCACCCTGGGATACTTGATCGCCTTCTACTTCCTGGGAAGGGTGTACAAGATCGGCAAGAAATTCCACTTCGTAACCCAGGCGGGCGTGATCCGTCACCGTTACGACAGCAAGCTGGTCGGATCCATCGGCGCGGTGATCGGCATACTCGGCTGCATAGGCTACGGGATCACCCAGGGCATGGGCTGCGGCTACATCCTCAACTTCGCCTCCGGCGGCCGCATTCCCTTCTGGGCGGGAGTTACCCTGGTGTTCGCGGTCATGTGCATCTACATCGTGGTGAGCGGCCTGCGGGCCATCGGCTGGACCAACTCCTTTCAGGGGATCCTGATGCTCATCGTCTCCGTACTGGCGGGTACGCTGATCGTCAGGCACTACTGGGGCTCAATGGGAACCCTGTTCGCCACTCTCCAAACCGAAGCACCCCAATACCTGACCATCAGGGAGGGAGGCTGGAACTACCGGATCTGGACCACGAGCGTGCTGGTGAGCTCACTGGGGATCATCTGCTGGCCGACCTTCTGGGTCATGTGGATGGGCTCCAAGTCCATCCAGGCGGTGCGGCGAACGGTGAGCATCCTGCCGCTGTACTGGTTCGTGATCCTGCCGATGATCGTGGTGGGCTACACGGCCATCCTCAAGCTCCCGGGCATCACCCCGACCGACAGCATCGCCATGGAGACCGCCCTGCGGGC
>JAFGQJ010000152.1 GCA_016935715.1 Spirochaetales bacterium | reverse complement strand
TCAGACCTTCTCCACTCGCACCTCCACCGCCTTCATCAGGGGGAAGCCGCTGATGGGGTCGAAGCGGTCGTCGTGGGTCAGGAGGTTCGCATTGGCCTCTCTCCACCCGTGGGTGAGCTGGAGGGTGCCGGGCAGGATCTCCGATTTGGACATGATCTTGACCGGGACCTCGACGCTGCCGATGCGGGAGGTGATGCGGATCGTATCGCCGTCGGCGATTTCCAGGGAGGAGGCATCATCGGGATGCAGCTCCACCTCCGGCCCGGGGATGGCGGTCCGGAAGCGCTTGATGTTGTGGAAGCGGCTGTGGTAGTAGATCAGCTTGCGGGCGCCGGTGATGAGGACGTAGGGATAATCGGGATCGGGTGAATCCATGTAGGCCGGAGGTCTGTATTCCGGCAGCGCCGGGTAGCCCAGATCTTCGAGATACCGTGAGCGGAACTCCACCTTGCCGGAGGGTGTGCTCAGGGGCTGGTTCTTCCACTTCTCGTAGCGGATCGGTGCATACTGGATGCCTTCCGGATGGGCCGCGGCCTGCTCCGGGCTGAGACCCGCGGAGCGGAGGATCCAGCCGGTCAGCTCGGTCTCGTCCTTCCAGGGGAAGTGCTCGCCGAATCCCAGCCTGTGGGCCAGATCGTGCCAGAACTGGTACTCGTCCTGTACGTCGGGGAGCTCCAGGATCTTGCGGGTCATGGTAACGGTCTGGTACTTGGCATGGGTGTGCAGCTCCACCCGTTCGAGAAAGGAGGCGGCCGGCAGCACGTAGTCGGCCAGCTCGGCGGTTTCGGTCATGAACAGGTCCCGCACGACGAACAGGTCCAGCGATCCCAGCGCTTTGCGCACCTTCGGGGTGTTGGGGTTGGTAATGGCCGGATTGCCTGCGGTGAGGATCATGGCCCTGAGCGGGTAGGGATCGCCGCTGAGGATCGTGTCCATCCCGGTCATGGTGTGGCATTCCTGGCGGAAATCGTACAGCACGGGAAACCGGTCGGCCCCGATCGGACCCAGGTGCTCCAGGGGAATTTCATCGTAGAGGGTGAGGTGCGCTGCCTGGAAACCGTCTGCCAGGCGGTTTCCCCCTTCCCGATCCAGGGCTCCGAGGATCGCATCCAGGCAGGCCACGGCCCGGATGTTGTTGATCCCGTTTTCGTGGTGCTCCGGGCCATTGCCCACGTACACGGCAACCCGGGGGGCGGCGACGGCCATGGCCCGGGCCATTTCCCGGACCAGGGCGGCGGGAACCCCGGTGTGTTCTTCGACCGCCTCCGGCGGGAAGGCCTTCACGTATTCGGCCAGCTCGTCGAATCCGACCGTGCAGCTCTCCACGAACTGCCGATCGTAGCTGCCCGTCTCGATCAGCTGCTGGATCAGGCCCAGGGCCAGGGCACCGTCCGTTCCCGGTTTCAGGGCGGCGTGAAGATCCGCCTGGCGGGCGATCGCCGACATGCGCGGGTCGACTACCACCAGTTTGGCGCCGGCTCTGCGGGCCCGCATGATCATCTGGGTCATGTTGGGATGGGCATGGGGCGGATTGGCTCCCCAGAGCACGACACAGCGGGAGTTGTCGTAATCCGGTACCGGCCAGGAGCCTTCCACCAGGCGGTAGCCGAAGTAGCGGCCGTTGTAGCACATCGAGTCGTTGGAGAAGTAGTTGGGGCTGCCCAGGGCGTGGACGAAGCGGCGGGCCATCTCCTCCTCCTGGGCGAAGCCGATCGCCTCTCCCTTCCAGATGCTGATCGAGCGGGCGCCGTGCTTCTCTTTGACGGCTGAAAGGCGTTCGGCGATCTCATCCAGGGCCTGCTCCAGGGGGATCTCATCGAAGCCCTTGCCGCTCCTCTTCAGCGGTTTGAGCAGCCGGTCGGGATGGTACACCATGTCCACCGCGGCCCGGGCCTTGACGCACAGGCGTCCCCGGTTCCAGGGATGATCCTTGTAGCCGTCGATATCGACGATCTTTCCATCCTCCAGGTACACATTGATGGCGCAGCGGTCGTCGCACATGCGGCAGAGGGTTTGAACGGTTCGTTTTTCCGGCATGTATCAGCTCCCTCTCCTGTTCAGAGCGAACAGACGCTTCAGCCTGGCATCCAGGCTTTCCCTGCGGAAGCCGTAGGCCTCCTCTTCCTCCACGAACTGAAGAGCCCCGGAGGTGCAGAACTTGACGCAGGCGGGATCCCCCCCGCACAGATCGCACTTCTTGCTCACCAGCTCGATTGTGTCGAAGTGGATGCTCCCGGAGGGACATGCCAGGAGGCACATCTTGCAGCCGGCGCAGCGATCGGGGTCGATCACCACGGCGCCGGTTTCGGGATTGCGGCTGATGGCCCCGGCGGGGCAGATCTCCATGCACCAACCCTCGCTGCAGTGGACGCAGGTCCAGGGGATGCAGACCCTTTCCTCCGGGTAGAAGTTGACCCGAATGTTGGAGGCCCTCGTGTCGAAATCGCCGGTCTGCTTGAAGGCACAGGCGTATTCGCAGTTCCTGCAGGCAACGCAGGAGGTGGGGTCTACGGCAACGATGCGCATTCGTTCGTCCTTTCTGCAAATCTCCGCCCCGGGAAGGAATGTCCGCGTGGTGACCCCCGCCGGGTGATTCGTTGTCTCATCTCAGGCCACCAGCCCGGGAAGGAGGCAGCGTCCTTCGAGGAAACCTTCTATGTCCGGCATTTCGCGCCGGTTGCGGATCCAGGGACGAAGCCTACCCAGCGTCACGGCATCCCCGGCATCGCCCAGGGCGACCGCTCCCACGGGAATGCCCTCGCGCAACAGGATCTTGAGGTAGCCGGAGCGGCCGCTTTCACGGATGTGGGATACGAGCCCCTCCTGCTCGATGAACTTTCCCATGGAGGCGACGGTGATGCCGAACATCTCGGTGACGTTCATGTTGAGGCTTCCGGGGTACGAGAGACGCTTCCCTGCCAGGTTTGCCCCGGCAATCCTGCCTTGCTCCACCGCGGTCGGCCAGAGGGCGTGGGTCTCATGGGTCTCGCCGAAGGAGGTCGGTCCCCTGGCCACGTCTCCGGCGGCATAGACGCCGGGCACATTGGTCTGCATATGCTCGTCGACCAGGATTCCCCTGTCGACGCGGACGGGACTGCCCTCCAGAAATTCCGTGTTCCCGCGCACCCCGGCGCCGACGATGATCAGGTCGACCTCCAGGGGCGGGTGATCGTCGGCAATGACCGTCAGCACGCCGGTTTTCGAACGATCGACACGACGGGTGCGAACCTCCACCCGGACATCCACGCCGTTCTCTTCGATCCTGTGCCGCAGCAGCGCCGAGGCGCGTTCGTCCAGTACCGTGGGCATGATGCGGGGCAGCAGCTCGCAGACCGTGACGGCCAGGTCCCTCTGCCGGGCGGCCCAGGCCGCCTGCAGAGCGATGAAACCGGATCCGAGAACAAGCGCCCGACGTCCGGGTCGAAACAGGGCGTCCAGCTGCTCCGTGTCCTGCAGCGTCCAGAGATGGCGCACGTTCGCTCCGGCGAGGCCTTCGATGGGAGGCATGAACGGGCGGGAGCCGCTTGCGATCAGCAGGCGATCGAACCCGATGCTCCGGCCGTCTT
>JAFGQJ010000151.1 GCA_016935715.1 Spirochaetales bacterium | reverse complement strand
TTGCGCGCAGGAGATGGCGCCCTGCTCGTGCCAGCCGCAGGACTGGTCGAAGCTGCGGATGCATTGCAGAAGGCGGTGGGTGGCAGCATCGATGTGCGCCGACAAGGTGGCGATTTCCTGAGCCAGTTTCTCGTAGTGTTCCATGACAACCACTATACACCTGTATAGCTTTTAGTGCAAGCTTTTTTTGGTGAAAATACAGGTTTTCCCCGCCGCCGCACCGTAGGGCCCCCCGGGAGCCAGGCGCCTGCGACAAGATCGGTGCGGACTCCTCGCAGGGCCGGCTGGCCCCACACAGCACCTGCAGGAACGTCGGCGATGTTTCACGAAAACCGGTTTCCGCGTTCCCACCCGCTCGGCGATTGCAGCTTGACTTTCTCGCCGCAGCCGGTACAATAATTTCAAATAATATTTTGATTTTGATTTGGAGGTTCTCATGGACACCAGGAAGCTGCGGATAAACGGAAAAAGGCTGAGATCGACGCTGGAGGAGATGGCCAAGATCGGCGGCACTCCCGGCGGGGGCGTGACCCGGCTGGCCCTCTCCGACGAGGACAAGCGGGCCCGGGACTTGTTCGTGAAATGGCTCGAGGAGCTGGATCTGAAGATCACCATCGACGAGATGGGCAACATCTTCGGCCGCCGGGCGGGCAGGAACAATGACCTGCCTCCGGTCATGACCGGCTCCCATATCGACAGCCAGCCTAAGGGGGGACGCTTCGACGGCATCCTGGGAGTCATGGGAGCCCTCGAAGTAATGCGGACTCTCCACGAGAACAAGATAGAAACCGAGCATCCCGTGGTCATCGTGGACTGGACCAACGAGGAGGGATCCCGCTTCGCCCCCGCCATGGTAGCCTCCGGCGTCTGGGCCGGCGCTTTGAAGCAGGACTGGGCCTATGCCCGCACCGATATCAACGGCAAGAAACAGGTGGAGGAGCTGGAGCGCATAGGCTACAAAGGCACGGCGCCGGCCAAGAAGTGGCCCGTGCACGCCTACTTCGAGTACCACATCGAGCAGGGACCGATCCTGGAGCGGGAGAAAAAGACCATCGGCGCCCCCAAGGGGATCCTCTGCCTGCACTGGTACGACATCTATCTGGAGGGGGAGGCCAACCAGGTGGGACCCACGCCAATGGAAGGCCGCCACGACGCCCTCTGCGCCGCGGCGGAGATGATCCTCAAGGTCAACGAGCTTCCCGGCCGCATGGGCGGCAACATGGTGGCCACCGTGGGGGAGATTCAGAACTACCCCAACTCCCGCAATATCATCCCGGACAAGGTGCACTTCACCGTGGATATCCGTTCCTGGGACGACGGGCTCGCCATCAAAGCCTGGGATCTGGTAAAGAAGGATTTCCAGAACATCGCGGGGCGCCGGGGCTGTCCGATCCGCATAGAAGAAACCTGGCGGGTGGAGCACGCCCCCTTCGACGAGAAGCTGGTGCAGATGGTCATGGACAGTGCCGGGGAGCTCGGCTACTCGTACCTCCACATGGTCAGCGGAGCGGGCCATGACGCCAGCTACATGAACCAGATCTGCCCCACGGCCATGATCTTCGCACCTTCGATCGGCGGACGCAGCCACGTGGAGGTGGAAAACACCACGTGGGAGGATTGCGAGGCCGGCGGCAACGTGCTGCTGCAGTGCGTCCTGAAGACTGCGGGGGCAGCGCAGTAGAGCCGATCCCCGCTTCCGGCGCAGCCGAGCCCCGCAGCTCCCCTAAACCCCGACGTATTCGGGGACGAAGGCGACCTGGTTGGCGACGGTGGTCACTCCGGGCACATTCGCCGCCGCGGTTTCGCAACGCGCGACGGAGTCACGGCTGCCCGCAGTACCTTTGATCGTTACCGTCCCGGACACCGCCTGGACCTCCAAAAAGTGGACCGGCAGCTGCTGCTCGTACAGGATGGCGATGATCACCGTTTGTGCCAGATAGAGATCCTCCAGCTTCCGCGCCTTCTCTTTGTTCAGCGCGGCCACTTCTTCGGCCTCCAGGACGCTCCGGATCAGATCAACCGCCGAGCGCCGCGAGATGGAGCGGGTGTTGATGACCAGATCGTAGAGCTCCGGGGTATCCCATTTCACGTGGAAGAAGAAGCGGTGGAATCCGGCTCGTTCGTTGTCTTCGTGCTGAACGGCCTGCCTGGCCCGCCGCTGGTCGCTGTGCAGCTTCTCCCGCACCGCCTCGATCCGATCCTCCAGGGGCGCCACCACCCGCACGCGGACCGTGCCGGGGACATCCCGGAACATGATCTGTCCGCCCCTGCCCATGATCACACAGCTGCCCCTGCGGGCGAAATCGTAGCCGGCCATCTTCATGAAGTTCAGGTACCTGTCTCTCTCGGCGGAAAATCGATGCCAGAGACCCGGCCTCTTCTCGTCGTAGATCTCGACCTCCCCCTTGGGAACGCCCCGCTCGGCCAGGAGCCGCTCCAGGGCTTCCCTGTCGAGAAAGTCCCACTTGAGCTCCTCGGCCAGAAGCCGGGCGATCTCATCCCCGCCGGCACCGGCCTCTCGAGATATCGTGACCATAGATCAGCTACCTCCTGCTTCTAGTGTAGTGGATGGCATGCGGTGCCGGCAAGAGAAACATTTCCGCCCAGCCCTCTTCCCTGCTCTTGATCAAGACGGCCATCCCTCCTATAGTTTGGGTTCTCACCGTAAGTCATGAACTGGATACACCTGATCTGCAACGCCCATCTGGATCCGGTCTGGCTGTGGGAGTGGCAGGAGGGAGCCGCGGAGGCGCTGTCCACCTTCCGCACAGCCGCCGATTTCTGCGACGAGTACGGGGGATTCGTCTTCAACCACAACGAGGCTCTGCTCTACCGCTGGATCGAGGAGTACGATCCCGGCCTCTTCGCCCGGATCCGGGACCTGGTGCGCGGGGGACGCTGGCACATCATGGGGGGCTGGTTCCTTCAGCCGGACTGCAACCTGCCCTGCGGCGAATCCCTGGTCCGCCAGATCCTGGCCGGCAGGAGGTACTTCCACGAGAAGTTCGGCGCGCAGCCGACCACGGCGATCAATTTCGATCCCTTCGGCCATTCCCGCGGACTGGTCCAGATCCTTGCCAGGGCGGGCTACGACTCGTACATATTCTGCAGGCCCAGGCAGGATGATATGAGCCTCCCGGCGGAGGATTTCTACTGGGTCGGCTACGACGGTTCCCGCATCCTGGCTCACCGGGCCTCGGAGTATTACATGTCCCACCTGGGGCAGGCGGCGCAAAAGATCCGCAGCTGGATTCGCGCTCACCGCGGCAGGGAGGTTGGAATGGTCCTGTGGGGGATGGGCGATCATGGAGGAGGACCCTCCAGGGTGGACCTGGAAGAGGTGGAGGAGCTGATCCGCCGGACTTCGACCCACCGGCTCCTCCACTCCACGCCGGAGGCCTATTTCCGGCAGCTCCGGCGGATGAAGCCGGAGCTGCCAAGCCGCGCTGCGGATCTCAATCCCTGGGCCGCGGGGTGCTACACCTCGCAGATCCGCATCAAACAGACTCACCGGCGCCTGGAAAGCGAGCTGTACGCCACCGAGAAGATGCTCTCCCAGGCTTGCCTTCTCAGGCTCCTCGAGTACCCCGGAGAGGATGTGGAGCGGGCGCTGTACGACCTGCTGCTCAGCGAGTTTCACGACATCCTTCCCGGCTCGTCGATCGCGGCGGTCGAGCAGTGGGCGCTGCGGCTGATGGGTCACGCCCTCGAGATCCTCGGCCGGCTGAAAGCCAGAGCGTTCTTCGCCCTGTCCTCGAACCAGAGACGGGCGTCCGAGGGCGAATTCCCGATCCTGATCTACAACCCCCATCCCTTTCCCCTGCGGGGGATCTGGGAATGCGAGTTCCAGCTTGCCGATCAGAACCGCGGGGAGGGCTGGCACATTCCTTCCCTGGTGAGCAACGGCAGGCAGATCCCCTGCCAGCTGGAGCAGGAGGCCAGCAACCTGAACATGGACTGGCGCAAGCGCATCGCCTTCTACGCCGAGCTGGAGCCGGCCCGGATGAATCGCTTCGACTGCTCCGTCCGGCTCGAATCCGGGCGGCCAAAGGCGAGTCCCCGCAGCGGGCAGGAGAAACTGATCTTCAAAACCGCGGATCTGGAGGTGCACATCAACGCCCGCACCGGCCTGGTGGACCGCTACAGCGCCGGCGGCATCGACTACCTGCGGGAAGGCTCATTCCGCCCCATCGTCATCGCCGATGACGCCGATCCATGGGGTTCCCGCAGCCGCAGCTTTCGAAAGGAGGCCGGCTGCTTCGAGCTGATGGACCGGGAAACCGCTGCCGAATTCTGCGGGGAGCCTGAGCCGGAGCTCCAGTCCCTCCGGGTGGTGGAGGAGGGAGAGGTGCGAACCGTGGTCCAGGCACTGCTGCGGTGGGGCCGTTCGGCCATCTGCCAGGAGTACAGGGTGCCCAAGCGGGGAACGGAGCTCGAGATCACGCTCCGGGTATACTGGAACGAGAAGGACAAGATGCTCAAGCTGGCGATCCCGACCCTCCTCGGCGATGCCGAGTGCCTGGGCCAGGTAACCTTCGGTATCGAAACGCTCAGGGACGGCGGGGAGGAATCGGTGATCCACAGGTGGGTCGCCCTGCTGCCGCGGGACCGGGACGGGGCCCTGGCCTGCATCAACGACGGCATCTACGCCGCTGACTGGGCCGGGGGACAGCTGCGGCTCTCCCTGCTGCGCTCTCCCGCCTACTCGGCCCTTCCCCTCCCGGACCGGCCCTTCGAGCTGGCCCGGCGCTTCATCCCGAGAATCGACCAGGGCGAGCGCTGTTTCACCTTCTGGCTTCTGGCAGGCCGACGAGAGGAGCTGATGGATGCCGTCGACAGCATCGCCCTGGCCCGCAACGAGCCCCCCTGCATCCTATCCTTCCAGCCTGGCGGGGAAGCGCATGCCGGTGGGGCAACGCATGCCGGCGGCGCGGCAAAAGAGGCGGGAGCCGGGAGTGGAGGGGTGCTGCAGATCGACGATCCCGCGGTCCGGCTGGCCGCTTTCAAGGCCGCCGAGAGCCGCCGCGGCTACGTGCTGCGGCTGTTCGAGTCCACCGGCAGGCAGCGTACCGCGAATCTCACAATCCCGCCCGTGGGGATACGGCGCAAGCTCGACTTCGGCCCCTTCGAGCTGAAGAGCCTGCTCCTGGACCCCGAGGCGCGAACTCTCATGGAGATAGATCTCCTGGAACGGGAAATCTGAGGCCTCGGGCAGGAGACGGAGCTACCTGCCCGCACGGATGATCTCCTCCCAGTCATAGACGGCCTGCGTCCTCTGGCCCGGCTCTACGATCAGGAACTCCTCCTCATCCCAGGATCCTTCGACCAGCTTGCAGATCAGGCGGATATCCCCCTCCACGCGGATGAACTGCCGCCCCTCCTTCTCCGCGCTCTCGCGGCACAGGGAGGCGTATTCCTCCCGCGAGGTTTCGGGAACATCGATGTAGAGGACCTTGTCATCGGTGTTGGCATCCCGAGACAGAACAAGGGTTTGCATGATGTATCTTGCATTCTCTTCCCCGTATTGAGCTACGTACTGCTCGTAGCTCCTGTCCAGGCCGAGCAACCGGCCTGTGTCTCCGTCATGGAGGTAAGAGTCCCCCCGCTCCATGTATCCCGCCGAGCTGAAGGGACGGCTGGGATTGTCGGCGAACAGCTCTTTGAAGCGCCGTCGGGAGCCCAGGTAGATCGTGCAGCAGTCATGGGCACGGGGAATCACCAGACGGGTGTTGCGGGCTTCCAGACGGACCGTGGCGTTGCCGCACAGCCCATAGGCCAGAAGGATGGCATCGTAGGGGGTTGCCTTTTCCGCGGTTCGGTCGATCTTCTCCTGCAGCAGCAGGCGCAGCCGTTCGCTGTTCTCGTGCTGCCCTTTTTCGGTAAACTCCACGTCCACCGTGTGCGGGCTTCGGGCGATGCAGTGGCAGACCTCGCGGGTCAACACGTCGCAGGCGATGAGTTTGTAGTACATTAGTGATCCTCTCAGGATTTATACATACCTTTTTTTTCACCCCGTGACAATAGCTTCTTCCCTACCCGGGGCGCTGCAATATCGGTGAGACGGCATCTGTCGAGAAACGGCGTCCTCAATAACCCCCGCTACCCACGGACAATCCCCGAATCCGGGCAAGCTCAGGATCCTTCGCCGGGGAAGAGACAGATCCTGTCCGGATCCACGAAGAAGCGGATCGCACCGTCGATCTCGGGGGACTGCCCCTCCGGCAGATCCAGGGTGAAGCGCTCGGAGCCCGCCGCCACCTCGATCAGACGGTGGCTGCCGAGGTACTCCCTGCGGATCACCCGGCCGCTGATGCGGTTGGGGCGGCTCCCGCTCCCGGGCCTTCCGCCGTCCGTGCTGCAGTGCTCGGGCCGGAAAAAAACGGTCACCTCCGAGTGATTGCCCGCCGCCCCGCTCGTCTCCGTCTGGCCGGCTTCCCCCTGCCCGGTTTTCGCATGCCCGGCCTCCACCGGCAGGCGGGCGTGGAGGATCCCGACGGGAGTTTCCACGACAGCCATCTCCCCCTTCCGCTCCCTGAGGAAGCCCTGCACCCGGTTCGCCTGGCCCAGGAAGGTGCCCACGAACAGGCTGCCGGGCCGGTTGTAGACCTGCTCGGGGGTGCCGATCTGCTCGATGTGCCCCTCCCGCATCACCGCGACGCGGTCGCCCAGGACCAGGGCCTCCTCCTGGTCGTGGGTCACGTACAGGGTCGTCACGCCCAGCTCCCGCTGGATCCGCCGGATCTCGGTCCGCAGGCTCTTGCGCAGCTTGGCGTCCAGGGCGCTGAGAGGCTCGTCGAGCAGGAGCAGCCGCGGCTCCGGAGCCAGGGCCCTGGCCAGGGCGACCCGCTGCTGCTCACCCCCGGACAGCCGGGTCACCCTCCTCACGTCGTACCCCTCCAGGGATACCAGGCGGAGCAGCTCCCCGATACGCTTGCGAGCCTCCCCGCGGCTCCATCCCTGCATCCTCAGCCCGAAGGCGATGTTGTCCCGTACGTTCAGGTGGGGAAACAGGGCGTAGTCCTGGAACACGATGCCGATGCGCCGCCGGTGGGGGGGAAGGGTATCGACGCGGCGCCCGTCCATGGACAGCAGGCCCGAGTCCGGATCGATGAATCCGGCTATCAGCCGCAGGGTCGTGGTCTTGCCGCAGCCGGATGGGCCCAGCAGGATGAGCAGCTCCCCCTGGCGCACCTCGAAATCCAGCTCCAGCCGGAAATCGGGATAGACCTTTTCGACATTCTGCAGACGCAGGCTCATCACCCGACCTCCCCGCCGGCACGGTCGATGATCAGGAACGCGAAAAAACAGAACAGCATCAGCATGGAGCCCATGGCGCAGGCTCCGATGAAGTTGTAGGACCCGATCAGGCGATAGATCATCACCGGCATGGTGATCAGTCGCTCGTTGTACAGCATCAGGCTGGCGTTGATCTCCCCCACGGAGATGCCGAAGGCGAAGGCCGCCCCGGTGATCAAAGCCGAGCGGGCAATGGGCAGCTCCAGGTGCCAGAACAGCCGCCAGGGACCGGCCCCCAGGCTGCGGGCCGCTTCGGAGAGGGAGCTGGCCATCTTGCGGAAGGTCGCGGAGGCCACCCGGATGACGAAGGGATAGGCGATCACCGTGTGGGCGAAGACGATGGCGTACCAGCTGCCCAGGACCCCCCAGGGCAGCTGCTGGTAGGCCTTGATGTATCCCAGCCCCAGGATGATCGAGGAGATGCCGATGGGCAGCATCGCGAGGGATTCCAGCAGCCGGCTTGCGGCGAAGCGGCTGCGCGAGCCCACGTAGGCCAGCACGGTTCCCAGCGGCACGGACAGGAGCATCGTCGCCACAGCGAAGAACAGGCTGTTGAGTACGGCCCGCAGGTACGGCCCGCCTCCGGAGAGGATGCGGCGGTACCACTCGAGGCTGACTGCCGTTTGAGCCCAGCCGCTTCTCTCCTGGAAGGAATAGGCGACGACCGTGACCATCGGCGCCAGGATAACCACGGCCATGAAGATGAGGTAGGCGATGTAGGCCACACCCCGGGCAGATCGGAGCACGGAGCCCAGGCGCGGCCGGTCGTAGTCCTCCGCCACCCGCTCGGCGAAGCTGCTGCGCTGCTGGAGCCTG
>JAFGQJ010000027.1 GCA_016935715.1 Spirochaetales bacterium | reverse complement strand
TCGCCTCCAATCCCTCCAGCATCACGCTGTGCTCCCGGGACGGGAGCTGTGACGCGGTGCTCGAGGACAGCAGGGTCCATTTCGGCACCGGCGGGACGGCGATCTACGTGCTGGACCCCGACAGCGGGCAGCGGCGGCCCTCCACCACGGAGGACGTGGCTCTCTGCGCCAGATTGACCGACAGCCTGGAGAACGTGCACGTGTTCACGATCAACGTGTTTCCCAATGAGATAGCGGGCAATGACGACATCGACGTCAATCGCTTTTTTCACGCCTTCGACAACACGGTAAAGCATGTGATGGGGGGACTGTACTCCTTCAAGGGCTGCCGGCAGGTGGTGGAGATGGCGCAGATGATCGCGGGCTCCCGGGCCGAGCTGCAGGCCAGGCCTTTCGTTTCCTTCATCACCCTGATCATCAGCCCCTTCAAGATCGATGATCTGTACGGGGAGATGACCTGCTACCTTGCACGGAACAGGCTGCCGGTGGTCGTACCCACCGAACCCATCTGCGGAACCACCTCTCCGGTGACCCTGGCGGCAAACGTCCTTACCCACGTGGCGGAGACCGTGGCAGGGGTGTGCCTGGTCCAGTGCGTGCAGAAGGGTGCGCCGGCAATCTGCGGAAGCGTAGGCTCCATCACGAATCTGAGGACCATGGACCACGTGGGCGGGGCCATCGAGAGGGCCATGATAAACGCCGGCGTCTCCCAGGTTGCCCAGCGCCTGCAGATCCCCCTGTACTCCACCGGGGGGACGACCGATTCCAAGAGCGTCGACGTCCAGGCGGCCTACGAAAGCGGGATGAGCAGCCTGCTGGTCGCCATGAGCGGGGCTAACTACATTCACGATATCGCCGGTCTGATGGAGGCGGATCTCACCGTCTCCTACGAGAAAATGGTCGTGGACAACGAAATCCTGGGCATGTGCCGACGGGTTCTCCAGGGTATCGAGGTCACCGACGAGACCCTGGCCGCCGATCTGATCATCGAGAAGGGTCCGGGAACCGATTACCTGGATTCGGAGCACACGGTACGGCATATGCGGGGGGAGTTCTTCGAGCCAGCCCTCTCCAACAGGGAAAAACGGGACGGCGCCTACCGCGGCGAGGATGCCCTGGTGCGGGCCAGAGAGCAGGTGGCCGAGATGCGCGCCGAACAGCCGCACTCCAGGCTGCCGAAAGAGATCCGGGAGCGGATCGTGGCTGCCTACCCGGGCATCCGGGTGCTGTAGAACGTTCGCGGCTGTTGCATCATGCAGCTGAACTCGAAGCTGTTCAACTTCATCCTGCCGACGAAGGTGGAGTTCGGCCCCGGGGCGATCGATCTGCTGCCGGACGAGCTCGCGCGCAGCGAGTTGCACAATGCGGCGTTCATCGTGACCGCGGGGCGGGAACGCTCTGCTGCTTCCGCATGTGCTGGCCTTCAACGGCTCGGTGTGCGGCAAGAAGATGAAATCTCTGGACGCCCTGGTGCGTGGGAGGCACGGATTCGAGCACTGGCTGAGGAGGCTCTACGCCCGATCCGGAATCCACGGTGATCTGGTCACGATCCGTGGAATCGACATCCCCGAGATGGCGCTGGGAGCCCTGGGGAACGTCAATTCCAGGACGAATCCGGCAAGGGCTGAGGTAGACGACATCGAAGACATCCTGAGGCGGAGCTTTGCCGTTTCAGATTGAAGGTGCGCACTCCAATTCTTTGTCAGGCGAGAACTTGACAATATTGGCAAAAACACCTAGATTATAGACGACCGTTGGCACAGTTGTTGTGCATGGACGGTGGTGCGTCGAGGGGCAAAGCGGATACTGCCTCTCGGTTTGGGACCGTTTCGAAACCCTTCGTTATACTCCTTTCTGGTCCTGTTAATCTGTGCTGCTGTTTTTGTGCATCCATCGGTTACAAGCAGGGGAAGTGCCGATGGATGGCTGCTTCCCCGGGCCGCGGCTTGCCTCGATGGCTTCCGCGGGCGGCCCTATTGGTGGATATTTAATATCAGACTTATATATAATTTTGATATTTATTATACCTTAAGGAGGTTTAAGATGTGGTGACGCGGCTCGTGGGAGGCAAATTTCATTATCGAAAATCTACAGGAGGTAAACGAGGATTATGAAAAAGATTTTGATTTTCTTGCTGATGATAGCGGCGCTTTCCGCCTTCGTCTATGCCGGCGGCAAACAGGAGCCGGCGGAGGTCGTCGAGGAGGCGGTAGAAGAGGTGCAGGAGGAGATGGTCGAGGAGACCGCTCCGGGAACGGGGGTACCGTATTCTTCCCCGATCGACATCGGAACCAAGAATTTCACCGAGCAGTTCCTGGTGGGCAACCTGATGGCCCTGCTGCTGGAGGATCGAGGCTATGATGTCAGGCTCAAGACCGGGATGTCGAGCACGGTTCTGCGCGAGGCCATGGAGAACGGCAGTCTCGACCTCTGCATGGACTACACCGGCACCCAGTGGCTGAGCTACACGGGCCACGAGTTCCAGGGAGAATCGCCGGAGGAGATGTACGAAAAGACCAAGCTCAGCGACGCCGAACGAGGCCTGATATGGCTCGATCCGATCTGGTGCAACAACACCTACGCCATCGCGGTTACCCGCGAATTTTCGGAAAGCAACAATGTAACGAACGTTTCGGAATTCGCCGATTACGTCCGAGAGCGCGAGGGGGACGTTCCCTTTGCCAGTGATTTCGAGTTCTACTCCCGCCCGGACGGGATTCTGGGTCTGCAGATGCACTACGGCTTCGCCTTCAAACCCGATAAGGTCACGACGGTACTGCCGGGGCTGACCTTCGAGTACCTGGCGCAGGGACGAAGCGTGGCAGCCATGGTGTTCGGCACCGATGCCGCGGTGGTGAAGAATGACTGGGTCGTGCTCCAGGATGACAAGAATTTCTGGCCTCCCTACGACCTGGCGCCCTACGTGCGCAAGGAAGTTCTGGACGCCAATCCCGAGCTGGAAGACGTGCTGAATGAGCTGGTGGGTGCTTTCCCCGACGATCCAGCGGGGGCTCGTGCCGAGATGACCGCGCTGAACGCCAGGGTGGACGTAGACCTGATGGAACCCGAGGAAGCCGCCGAACAGTGGCTGAAGGAGAAGGGTCTGATCGACTGACGTTCTTGATTCGAGCGTCCCGCGTCTGCGCATCCGAGTGTGAGGGACCGGCTTCGTTTCGGGGCCGGTCCCCGTTATCCCGACCTTCCGACCGCAGGCTCTCGAAATCCCGAATGAAATGGAAAGAGGAAATAGATGTGGGCACAAGCATGGACCTATCTGCTGAAGCATTCTGACAAGATCCTCGAATGGACCCTCCAACACCTGTACATCATCCTGGTTGCCAACGCCTGCGCCGTGGTGATCGGGGTGCTGGTCGGTATCTTCATATCCGGGAAAGGAAGGCAGCGGCTGGCCGATATCGTGCTGTATCTTGCCAGCATCATGATGACCGTCCCCTCCCTCGCCCTGTACGGGATCCTGATGGGGATACTGTCCGCCCTGACCCTGCCGTCGATCGGCTTTTTGCCGGTCGTGATCGCTTTGACCCTGTACGGGCTGCTGCCTATCGTGCGCAACACCTATACGGCCATCCGGGAGGTGGATCCCGCCATCATCGAGGCGGGTCGGGGAATGGGAATGAGCGAATTCCAGATTCTGCTGAAGGTCAAGCTCCCTCTGGCGGTTCCCGTGATCATGGCGGGACTGCGCCAGGCGGTCGTGATGAACATCGGAGTGGCCGCCATCGGTTCCTATATCGGCGCCGGAGGTCTGGGCCAGCCCATATTCCGCGGCATCGCCAACTACCGGACCGATCTCATCCTGATCGGGGCGGTGTGCGTATCCCTGCTGGCGATCATCGTGGACATCGTCATGGGCAGGCTGGAGTGGCTGACAACCCCCAAGGGAGTACGAATAAGGAGCAAACAGTGATTAAACTGGAGAATGTCTGGAAGGTGTACGCCGACGGCACCGAAGCGGTAAAAGACGTAAGCCTGGAGATCAACGAGGGGGAGTTCTGCATCTTTCTCGGGCCCTCGGGCTGCGGCAAGACCACCAGCATGAAGATGATCAACCGTCTGATCCCCCTCAGCAGGGGAAAGATCTATGTAAACGGCGTGGATACGATGAAGTTGGATCCCAATGTGCTGAGGCGGGGTATCGGGTACGCCATACAGAACATCGGCCTGTTCCCCCACCTGACCGTGGAGGAGAATATCGCCACGGTGCCCCGGTTGCTGAAATGGCCCAGGGCCAGGCAGAGAGCCCGGGCGGAGGAGCTGCTGAACCTGGTGGGCATGGACCCCGCCACCTTCATCGACCGCTACCCCAGCGAGCTGTCCGGGGGGCAGCAGCAGCGCATCGGTGTCGCCCGGTGTCTGGGTGCGGATCCTCCGATCCTGCTGATGGACGAGCCGTTCGGGGCGATCGACCCCATCACCCGCACCAAGCTCCAGGAGGAGTTCCTCAAGATCCAGGCCAAGATCAAGAAGACGATCGCCTTCGTAACCCACGACATCCACGAAGCGATAAAGATGGGCGATCGGATCGCCCTTATGAGGAAAGGAGAGCTGATCCAGTACACGGATCCCACCACGCTCCTGCAGCAGCCCAAGGACAAGTTCGTCCGGGATTTCGTCGGGGCGGACCGGACGCTGAAGAGCCTGCAGCTGAACCGCGTCCGGGACGTGATGCGGCAGCCGCCTTTCACCGTCAAAGTGGGGGAAGATCCGGGGGAGGTCAAGGCGCGGATGCAGCGGGAGGGGATCTCCTGGTCGATGCTGACAGACGCGGACGATCATTTTCTGGGCTGGATAACGGACGAGGACATCGATCCGGCGCGCTCGCTGCGGGAAATCATGAAGCCGCCGACGGTTACCGCCGTCCCGGAGACACCGCTGAATGACGCCCTTTCGATGATGCTGTCGAGCACCATCGGCACCCTGTCGGTGCTGGACGAGGACGGTCGGCTTCTGGGCGTGCTGTCCTTCGACATGATCCGGGATGTCCTGGGAGAGCAGGAGCTCGGCAGGAAAGGCGGATAGAACCGGTGAGCAAGACTGTCATTCTCGTAATTCTGCTGGTCGCCCTGCTCGGGCTGACCGTTTGGATGACCGCCCTCGGGGAGGTAGGCATCTTCAAGATGGCTCCCCCCGGCAAGGTGCTCAGGTCCTCTCTGCGGCACGTTCAGATCGTGAGCGCGGCGGAGGCTCTCGCCATTCTGGTGGGAATACCGATCGGTTTCTTCTCTACCCGAAAGGCGCTGCGTTACGTTTCCCCGGTGCTGATCGGGATTGCAAATGTCGGACAGACCATTCCCACCCTGGCCTTCATCGGCATCGCCGGGGCGGTACTCGGAATGGGTTACCAGGCTGCGGTCGTGGCTCTGTTCGTCTACGCCATGCTGCCGATCATCCGCAATACCTACGCAGGGATTCGTTCGGTCGATCCGGCGGTGATCGAAGCGGCCAGAGGCATGGGTATGTCCCGCTGGCAGATCACCTGGAAGGTGGAGCTGCCCCTGGCACGGCCGGTGATCATCGCCGGCATCCGCACCTCCACCGTCGTGAATGTGGGTACCGCCGCGGTGGCCGGTATGATCGGAGCCGGCGGGCTGGGAGAGCTGATCGTAACCGGGATCGCCGTGCGGGTCATGCAGCTCGTGCTGCAGGGAGCTGCCCCCACAGCTGCCCTGGCCATCATTCTGGATGCCGCCCTCGGGGGGCTGGAGGAAGCGGTGACACCCCGGGGCTTGAAGATCCTCAAAGAGAAGCAGTGGCAGCAGTGATTCCCGGGTATTGCGGGAATCTCCTGGAGGTCGATCTCGACACCGGCAAGATATCTTTCCGGGAGCTGGACTCCGGGACGCTTCAGGGCACGGTGGGAGGCACGGGTCTCGGCGCTCGGATCCTTCTGGACGGGCTGGCCCCCGGGACGGATCCGCTTTCCGACGGTGCCCTTCTGCTGATTCTTGCCGGTCCCTTCGCCGGAACACGGGTACCCTGTGCGGATCGCACCAGCGTGGTCTGCAAATCCCCCCTAACAGGAATCTGGGCCGAATCGGATGTAGGCGGGAAGTTCGCTGGCGTCCTGAGATCCTGCGGGTACGACGGCCTGCTGATCCGGGGCCGGGCGGATGCGCCGGTGTTCCTGGAGATCTCCGAGGACGCCGCTCACATCCGCAGCGCCGAAACCCTGTGGGGGCGGGACACCTACCACACGCACGAGATGCTGGAGCGCAGGCTCGGTCCGCGCATCTCCACCCTGGCGATCGGAACGGCGGGGGAGCGGCAGGTGCTGCTGGCCTCGATCGTGTCGGACGGAAAAGACGCCCGGGTTGCGGCCCGCTGC
>JAFGQJ010000150.1 GCA_016935715.1 Spirochaetales bacterium | reverse complement strand
TACTTCGCCGATGTGTACTGGGCAATCTGCCGGAGCACGATCTCCCCTAACAGGTCGAGCCCTCCGGTGCCGACGCTGAACAGCTTGACCGCCTTGCCCTTGGCCTCGGCGGCCGCCCGTGCGTAGGTATAGCGTTGAGCGTAGTCCAGATGAGGAGGCGCATCGGTGATGATGAATCCCAGACGCACCCCGTCCCGATTCCAGGACAGCTCCATTGCCCTCCGCAGAGCCTCCTGCAGGTCCTCAGGGGTATCCCCGCCTCCGGAGGCAACCACCTGATCCAGGGAGGATTGGAAAGCCCGGATATCCTCGGTAAAGGGAACGACCCTGGTCACGTACTCATCCCCCCGATCCTTGTACAGGACCATGCCGAAGCGCACCCTGGGGCGGATCGAGAGCGCGGAGAGGTTGAGGTTGATCAGCTCGATCGTGGTTTTCAGCCGCTGGATTTCCTCTCCCATGCTTCCGGTCGTGTCCAGAATGAACAGGAGATCCAGCGGGATGCGGCTCATCTGCGCTCGGGGCGCATCGAACGCCACTTCGACCTCCCGCCGCCCGAAGCGATCCAGCGCCATACGCTGGCGCTGCTGGTTGTATATGATCTCCACTGCATAGCTCTGCTCGGCGCCGTGCTCCGCGGGGAAGATGAGAAACGATCCGTCGGCAAAGGTTCTTCCCCAGGTCAGCTCCTGCCCCTTCGCACCGTAAACGCGAACTTCCGCGTTGGGGACGGATTTTCCGTCCCGGTCCCTGACCCGCAGGATGATGCGCTCTTCGATGGGAATCGGAATGCAGCCGGTGCCGGGCCCGTATTCAGAGAGAAACTGGATGAAGTAGTTGAACTGCCTGTTGTCATCCGCAAATCCCGCTTTCAACCCGGAAGCCTGGGCCGCCGCCGGGCGGGCTGAAGCGGACCCGGATGCCGCGGAAATCTTCGACTTCCCTGAAGGCATGATCCCCAACGCGGCCGGGGCGTCCGTTTCCTCGGTCCATGCAGGTACAGTATCTTCTGCCGATGCATCACCCCGCGCACCACCCAGAGCGTACTCGATGCCGCTCTCCTCCCCCTTCTCCTCCGTCCCGGTTTCAGGCGCCTCCGGCTCCGCCGGCTCCGCGCCGGATGAAGGGGACGATTCGTCCCTGGATGCGGGCGGCTCGACGGGCTCCTCGTACCGCTCCTCCACGCCCATGCAGGAGCCCAGAGTCAAGAGCAGCAGCAGCAAAGGCAGCAGGGCCGGTCCGCGGCCCGTTCTGGTTCGTTTCATCACCGTATCTCCCTGCTCTCCCGCCGGCGCGGTTGCCGCCGGGATGTATCGAAGATGACACCAGCATAGCCAAAAAATGAAAGGATGTAGAGTCATCCGAGAGGAAATATTTTTCGCAAAACCTGCAGGCGGCCTAGGCAGGCTCTGCAGCCGTTTGCCCGCCCGGCGGTTACGGGATCCGGTTACGGGATCCAGGTATAGGCGACGTCCAGGGCTGGACCCTGGCCGCCTGACTCGGATGCGTGGCAGCTGATTTCGTAGCCGGTCGTGCCCGGCACCCGGATCATCAGCCCGTAGTTTTGAATACCGGACAGCCATTCCTGCATGATCGGGGTGACATCCACGCTGATGATGTCGCGGTCCGTCGCCCCCTTGGTCACGACGCCGGTGACGGACGTCCCGGAAAGGAACGGGGCGGTCAAAACGGTTGCCATCTCCACGCTGGAGGGGTCCCACTGCTCGCCGATGCGGCAGATTTCGATCGGTGTATCACTGGTAAGGTAGGGATCACAGAATTTTACCGTAAGGTTCAGGACTGCATGATCCACGGAAGCGCTGGCGGGAAACGTGCTCAGATCGAAGCGCATCAGCGTGCAGCAGATTCCATAGTTCGCGCCGTCATACAAGTAGTCGAACTGCAGATCCAGCCTCGAGAACATCCTGCTGTAGGTTTCATACCCTCCCGCGTCTCCATAGATGAAACCGTCGATCTCGGGTGTCAGTGTTTTCTCTGGGGGATCGTAGTCCGGATCTAGGGGATTCCAGTGCCCTCCCTTTTCAGCCAGGAACAGGTCGCAGGTACAGAGGCTGACTAAAACAGCCAATCCGGCGGCAATCTTGACGAAATGCTTCATCGTTCGCTCCGGTCAATACGCAATCCGGAGGATGAGGCCGCCGGGCACCGGCAACAGCCGGAGCTGCTGGGGCCTCGATTCTCCGGCCGTCCCGGACGGATCATCCTCTCCGCTCCGGCCGCCTCCGATCTCCGTACAGAACGGCAGGATCATGGCGGCGCCCCCGAGTGCCCACAGACTGTAAGATAGCACACTGTTCAGCACATATCTGTCGTAGGCCGTTTCGTCTCCGCCGCTTTCCACGTGGGTCTGCCGGGCATTCAGGGCCAGGGTTCGGGTCACGCTGCCCGCTGCGACCAGAGTCATGCCGCCGATCAGCGCAAATTTCTCCCGGAATCCGGAGATTGCGTTTTCCCTGGGCCCGGGCAGGAACAGGGCGCTGATCATCCCGCCGCCGCCGATGAGCCACATGGCGTAGCTGGACAGCCGCTCCACGCTGTAGAGGGTATAGGCGGACTGATACCGGTCGTAGAGCTCGTCGAGACCGGTTCCGGCGCTCAGGTAATCCTCGTAGAGGAAATCGGTTTCGTAACGCTGGGCGCAGGCCAACAGGTCGAGGGCGTTGCCGGCTACCGACACGGCCACGCCGGCGCTGAAGAGCAGTCTCCCCCATCGGGACAAACGGAAGGATTTCTCGGGAAAAACGAACAGGTATGTGGGAACAGCCGCAACCGCCGCCGCCCAGGATGCGTAGGACAACCCGGTCGTCAGATAGTAGCCGATCTCCACGGCGCTGTT
>JAFGQJ010000149.1 GCA_016935715.1 Spirochaetales bacterium | reverse complement strand
GGTTCGCCCTGGATGGTGGTGAACTACAGGGAGAAGATCCGCACGCAGGGAGTCCTGCGTTCGAACGGGGATCTGCTCTTTCCCTCTGAAACCCTCCTGGCTCTCGACCGCTACTTCGAGCTGAGGGCATTGCGGCGGCTTGCCCCCCGGGTGGCGGCCATCCTGATCGACCCGGGCCACGGGGGCAGGGACTCCGGGGCGATCGGCTACCACAGCGACAAGGACGGCGAGCTGCGCCTGCTGGAAAAGGACGTGGTCCTGGACGTGTCCAAGAAACTGTTCATGCTCCTGAAGAAGGAGTATCCCGACAAGCAGATCCTCCTCACCCGCCACGACGACACCTATCTCAAGCTCGAGGAGCGCACGGAGATAGCCAACAACGTGAGCGTCGGCAAGAACGAGGCGATCATCTTCGTTTCCATCCACGCCAATGCCGCCTTCAACCGTAACGCAAAGGGTTACGAGGTGTGGGTGCTTCCCGGCGACTACCGGCGCACTCTGATCGATACGGATGAACTGGACGAGGACACAAGGCCGATCGCTCCGATCCTGAACGTGCTGCTGGAGGAGGAGTATTCCATCGAAAGCGTTTCCCTGGCACAGGCGGTTCTGAAGGGCTTCGACGGCGTGGTGGGGGATGTCACGGTCAACCGGGGCATACGGGAGGAATCCTGGTTCGTAGTGCGCAAGGCAAAGATGCCGTCGATTCTCATCGAGCTCGGCTATGTGACCAACCGGGATGAAGCTCGCCTGCTAGCCGATCAATCGTACTTGCAGAAACTCACCCTGGGCATATATACTGGCATCCGCAGTTTCGTTTCCAACTTCGAAACCACCATGGGATTCACCGAGTAAGCGAGAAAAAACGGAGTATGCCGCGTGGAACGTGCGAAGAGAGTCGGTAGCGCAGTGAATCTGGACAGAAAGAATCTACGCCTGATCCTGGGAGCCCTGTTTCTCTTCCTGTTCGTCCTGTCGCTGGGACTGTATCTGGCGAGCAAACCGTGGACGGTGCGGGTCCTGTTCTTTCCCGAGACGAGCAGCGGCAAGCTGGTCGGCGAGCGCCGTTTTCTCCCGCCCCGCCGCGGGCTTACCTCCCAGATCGAGCTGTACGTACAGGAGCTGATCCTGGGACCCTCCGACCCGCTGCTGGATCGCATCGTGCCTGCGGAGGTGGACCTGTTGTCCGTCATAACCCGGCAGGGAAAGGTCTACATCAGCCTTTCCCGGGATATCCTCACACTGAAGCCCGATGCCCGCTTGAGCTTCGATCAAACCCTGCAGGCAATCGCCAACGGGGTGCTCTACAACTTCCCCCGGGTCCGGAGCCTCCACCTGCTGGTGGACGGACAGCTCCCCGGGGAACAGTATGCCGATGGCTTTTCCTTCGAAAAAAAATTGTTGAAATAAGCGAAAATAAAACGTTAAGTTTATAAACCTCGCACCAGATATAATAAAAAGGGAAAACCGATTGACATCGGTTTTGAGTGCCGTATATTTAAGGTTAAACAAGGAGAGGAAAGGAGCATTGCATGAAAAAGCTATGCATGATTGTTGGAATTGCCCTTCTTGTGGCTGGTGTTGGATTTGCTGATCGATCCATGCTCATTGATTTTTCGCAGCTTGTGCCGGATGTAACAGTCGGGGCTGCGACCGAGCCCAACGAGCATGAAGCGACCATGGTCGATTTCGGCGAGGTCGCAGGAGCCAGTTACGATGAGGAGATCAGAAAGAGGATGAAAACCTCTCTCGCCATCGAGAACTGGTACGTTCAGCTTGCCTCCTCGGCCAGAACGGTGTCCAATCAGGCGAAATCCTACACCAAGGAAGCGACGCTGAAAGACACGGCCAAGCCTTTCGACGGCGAGGAGATGGCGGGCAAAACCGTCATGGGCGTTCGGGTGCACTTCCCGCTGCCCAGTTTCAACTCCTACGCGCTGATCACGCCGCCTTTCGAGATTCCCGCCTACCAGGTGGCGACCCAGCTTCAGGGGGACACCCTGGTGGAGGTCGAAGGGGACGAAGGAACCAAGTTCGACGGCTACGGTGTGGTGAAGAATGTCGGTGTGCTGAAATCCGTCGAAGCCACCGTGTACGGATCGAACTTCCCGAACGGATTCGGCGTCATTCTCAGGGACCAGGACAACAAGGAGATGACCATCTACCTGGATCATCTGCAGTTCGACGGCTGGCGCAAGCTGGTCTGGAACAATCCGAATTACATCACCGAGGTACGCAACCGGGAGCTCCGCAAGTTCCCGCTGTATCCCAAGTACGAGCCGTTCATCAAGCTCGTGGGCTTGATCATCTACAGGGACTCGATGCAGGAAGGCGGAGACATGATCACCTACATGAAGGACATCGAGATCACCTACGACCTGGCTCTTCTGGAAACCCAGCGTGACATCAACGACGAGGCGATCTGGGGCATCCTGACCGAGCGCTACGAAGCGCGCAAACGCGCCGAGCTGAGACGGGTCGGAGACATCCAGGTGCTGCGCTCCCTGGAAAAAGAGAAGATGCACAAGGAGGAAGAATAATCCCTCCTGTTTACCTGGTGTAGCGGCACTCGCTCACCCGGCCGGATCCATGCGGCGCGGCATCGCCGGCTGGCGTGCAGGCCGCACTGATGCGACGAAGCATCCTTGAGTTCGACAATCGAAGAGGGCTGTTCCCGCGAACAGCCCTCTTTCTGTCTGTGCGGAAGGTTCTGCTCCGAGCGTTTGTCAGATGTTCGGATGGTGAGATGGAATCGCTGCTGTTGCTGCTGCTGTCGGACCTACTGCTGTCGCGCTGCCCCGCCCCGATACGATCTCGACCTGCGATCGGCTCAGGATCGGCTCAGAAAGCGGCCTCGATGGAGAGGAATGCCTCGAACATCCTTGCCATGTTGGACATGTCGAAGGGCCAGACCTTGGCGTTCACCTGGGCCTTGTATACCACACCCGGGGTGGAAAGCTGGATGTAGGGGATTGCTTTACCTATCATCTGGCTCGGGGGTGGATCAGTCTGATAGACGAAGTTCCCTTCGATTCCCCCGCTGATCAGGGACTCCTCCCTGCCGTGAAACTGGATGTCCAGGTTGATGTCCAGGGCCTCCTCACCGGTCGGTGCCTGCAGGTAGTATTTGGGGCGATAGAAAACGGTTGGCACGATCGACATGGGTCCCAAGTGTACCCTCTGCTCGACCAGAATGTAGAAGCGGTCAACAAGGAGAACATCATCCAGCGGCTTCCAGAGAGGCAAACCGAGCCCGGCCATGAACTCCACCTTTTCCGTGCCGGCGTGCAGGAACAGGCCGCCGCGGTAGTAGCCGATCGAGGAATCGGAGGTGGGAAAGGTGGCTCCCAGGAAAGCTTCCAAGCGGACCTTTTCGAAATTGAAGGCGGTACGGACATCCACCGAGGCGTGGCCGAAATCCAAAGTCACATTTGGGGCCGTACCGGAGGTAAAAACACCGGGAGCTGAATCCTGGTAGATGTAGACATCCAGCAGCCAGTTCTTCTCGAGGGGGGCAAACTCGAACTTGCCGCCGGTTCCGTAGATCGTGTGGATGCCCTCGTAGAAATTGGCGACATCGGATTCTGGAAAGTGCATGAAGCTCGTATAACGGCTGCCCAGCACGGG
>JAFGQJ010000148.1 GCA_016935715.1 Spirochaetales bacterium | reverse complement strand
CGCTTGCTCTTCTCCTCGATCTTGTAGTCTCCGTCCGCCTGGGGCTTCTCCACCTGGAAGGGAGACAGCTCGTCGGAGTATTTGCCGGTCTGCGGATCCTTGCCGCACTCGGTCAGGGAATCCACGATCCTGTTCGCCTCGAGGTAGTTGGCCGTATCATCCTCCGCAGCCCCGGATATGATCAAAGGGGTGCGGGCCTCGTCGATCAGGATGGAGTCGATCTCATCCACGATGCAGTAGTTGTGCCCCCGCTGAACGCGGGTGCCCGCGTCCCAGCGCATGTTGTCCCGCAGATAGTCGAAGCCGAACTCGTTGTTGGTCCCGTAGGTGATGTCCTGCCGGTAGGCGGCCTTGCGGCGCTCGTTGTCCATGTCTGCCAGCACGACCCCCACGCTCACTCCCAGAAGGCTGTAGATCCTGCCCATCCAGTTGGCGTCCCTCTCGGCCAGGTAGTCGTTCACCGTCACCACGTGTACGCCCCTGCCGGTCAGGGCATTGAGGTAGGCGGCGGTGACGCTGGAAAGGGTCTTCCCCTCACCGGTTTTCATCTCCATGATCTTTCCCTGGTGCAGCACGATCCCGCCCATCAGCTGTACGTCGAAGATCCGCTCCCCCAGGGCCCGGCGAGCCGCCTCGCGCACCAGGGCGAAGGTCTCCGGCAGCAGATCATCGAGGGACTCTCCCTGCCGGTGCCGCTGCCTGTACTCCGCGGTTTTTTCACGGAACTGCTCCTCTTTCAGAGCGAGCATGTCCGGCTCCAGGGCGTTGATCTTCCGTACCAGGGGAGCCAGGACCTTGAGATCCCGCTCGCGCTGGGAGCCCAGGATCTTGGTAAGAATATTTTCTGCCATGTTAGCAATGTAGCTCCAAGGCCGGCCCGCGGTCAAGGATCGTGCAGGATCAAGGATCGTCGATTGACAGTCGGAGGGAGGGGAGTGTATAGTCGGTTGGAATCGATTCCTCTTTCGCTGATGAAACATCCACTATCATTTCTTACAACCGCTGTGATCACTGCCCTGCTGTTCGCCTCCTGCGCGCCGAAAGAGCTGGAGGAGCTGTCCCGGGAGGAGTTGTTCAGCCTTCAAATCGGCAAGATGGACAACCAGATCGACCTGTTCCAGATCGGCGGCGTCACGGCGGGGGCGAAGAACAGGATCCACATGCGGGACGGTCTTTTCTACATCGCCAATGGGAGCTCCGCCAAGATCATGGAGCTGTCCTCCTACGGCGACCTGATATTCCTGCTCTACAATCCCGAAGAAAACCCGCCGCCCACCTCCTTCGCCACGGAGCAGCCCGACGATGTTGCCGCAACCCGTCGGGCGGTTGCCTATCCGCTCCGGCGGGTCGGGGAGCTGGTGGTCGACAGCCGCAAGTATATCCATGTCGAGGATGTTGTCAGCGAGGAAAGGCAAGTTCACGACAAGGAGCTGAAGGTCCTGCTGGACAGGGTGATCCTTCGCTTCGATCGACACGGCGAGCTGCTGGATTTCATCGGCCAGGAGGGAGTGGGGGGGACGCCCTTCCCTTATGTTCACCACCTGTACATTACGGACCTGGACAACCTGGTCGTGATCTGCCGCACTCCCCAGTACTGGCACGTGTACTGGTATTCCCCGGAGGGTGTGCTGCTGTATCAGGTCGACATCGACCAGGAGCATCTGCCGCTTGCGGATGGCGAGTCGGTTCCAACCCTGGGCAGGATCGTACCGGATCGAAGCGATCCTCTGCTGCATCTGATGATCTACGCTTACCGACCTTCCGCGGCGGAGGAACAGACCGGGAGCTACGCAACCAGGATCTACACCTTGAGCCTGCTCAGCGGGCGCTATGAGGGATCCATCGAGGTTCCTCATAACGGCGTCCGGGTCGAGAAGATCGGGACCCGGGAAGTGGAGGTACCGGCTCCCTCCTTCGAGCTGCTCGGAGTGAATTCCAAGGGCGCCTTTTTCCTGCTGCGCAGGGAGGAGGCGAATCTCTTCCAGCTGCTCATCCTGGACAGGCAGGGGCAGGAGGTGGCCCGCCGCTCCATGGTGATGGAGGATTCCGAGCTGTTCTACAAGGAGGTGCGGCTTTCGGCGGGGGGGATCATCTATGCCCTGCTCGGCGAGGAGTACCGGGCTACGGTTGTGTGGTGGCGCAGCGACCGACTGCTGCGGGAGGGGGAACGTGAAGGTAGTTGATTCCCGCAGGATGGCCGAGATCGACCGGATCGCGCAGAAGCGATTCTCCATACCCGACATCGTGCTCATGGAGGATGCCGGCAGCGGGATCTTCTCCGCTCTGTGGCGCACAGCCTGGCGGGAGAAGTTGCCCCAGGGTCCGGTCGTGTTTCTCGCCGGCAAGGGCAACAACGGGGGAGATGCCCTGGTCGTGGCCCGGCACTGTGCCTTCGCCGGCGTGAGAAACCTCTCCGTGATCCTGGGCGCCGGAGAGCCCAAAGCCGGCAGCCTGGCGGCGATTCATTTGAAGATCCTCCGATCCCTCGGCATCGAGGTGGTGGATTATACCGGCTCGGGAGGGGGTGAAGGAAATCGCCGCCGGCCGGCGGGACGCGCGGCGATCCGTCGGGCTCACAGGCTGGTGGGAGAGGCGGCCTGGCTCGTGGACGGCCTGCTCGGAACCGGCTTGACCGGGGAGGTCCGCTCGCCGCTGAAAGATCTGATCCTGAGATGCAATGAGAGCCTGGCCCATCGCGTAGCCGTGGACATCCCGAGCGGCGTCGGGGACGCCTACCGGAAGGGGTACGCCGCCTTCCGGGCAGACTGCACCCTCACCGTGCAGGTGCCCAAGCTCTGCCTCTTCCTGCCGCATTGCCGCAGGCACTGCGGGGAGATCCGCACCGTACCCGGCGTATTCCCGCCGGAGCTGATCGACGACCAGGACATTCCGGGCTATCTGATCGACGAGTCGGTGAAGAGGGAGTTCCTGCGGCCGTTGGAAGCGGACACCCACAAGGGCAAGCGTGGGCATCTGGCCGTGTTCGCCGGCGCCGAAGGAACGACCGGTGCCGCCTGGCTCTGCGCCAATGCCGCGGCCCGCAGCCGGGCCGGCCTGGTGAGCCTCTACCTGGACCGGGCTCTTTACGGACCGAACGTTGCCAAGTACAGCTCCGTGATGCTCCGGCCCTGGGAGGGAAAGCTGCCCGAGATGGACAGGTTCGACACCCTGCTGGTCGGACCCGGCTGGGGCGTGAGCGAGCAGAGGCGGCAGATCCTCCGGCAGCTCTTTCAGACGGGGCTCCCCGGCGTGCTGGATGCCGACGGCATCACCCTCCTGGCTGCAATGCTCAAAGATCACACCCCGGCCAGAGCGCCGGGCGGAGGACCGGCCAGAGCGCCGGGCGGAGG
>JAFGQJ010000026.1 GCA_016935715.1 Spirochaetales bacterium | reverse complement strand
GAGATCCTGCTGCCCCAGATGATGCGGGAGAGCACGTCCCGGCCGAAATCGTCGGTGCCGAGCAGATGCGCGCTGCTCGAGCCGGTGAGCCGCGTGTAGGGATTCTGCACCAGCGGGTCGTGGGGAGCGATCCACTTCGCGGATATCGCGACCAGAACGATCAGGATCGCCACGACTCCGCCGGCCAGAGCGGTCTTGTTCTTCGAGAAGGTGGTCCAGGCCCTTCTCGCCGGAGTCTTTTCCCGCAGCGCCGTTTCTCGATCTCGTTCCGCCATCCTCTGCGTCCGCAAGCCTGTCCGCCGTACCTAGTGGTACTTGATTCGAGGATCGATCAATCCGTAGATCAGATCGGTCAGCAGGTTCACCACCACCACGATCAAGGCATAGAGGACCATTACCGACTGGAGGGTGGTGTAGTCCCGCTGCTTTATCGCCCCCACCATGAGCTTGCCGAGCCCCGGCCGGGAGAAGACGATTTCCACCATCACCGAAGATCCGATGAGCACGATCGCGTACAGCCCGCCCAGAGTGACGATGGGAATCAGGGCGTTCCTCAAGGCGTGCTTGTAGAGCACGATTCGTTCCACAAGACCCTTGGAGCGCGCCGTTCTCACGTAGTCCTGTCGGAGCACGTCCAGGAGGCAGGAGCGGGTCATCCGGGTGATGTATGCGGTCATGATCAATCCGAGTGTCAGAGCGGGGAGGAACAGATGAGCCAGGTTGTCCCGCAAATTGGTGATATCCCCTCCTCCCACTACAGGGAAAAGCCTGAGCCGTATGGCGAAAACGAGCATCAGCAGCACACCCAGGTAGAAAGCGGGGATGGAAAGGCCGAGCAGGGAGAAAACCCTGTTGAAGTAGTCGATGAAACTGTTGCGGTGAACGGATGCGGATATGCCCAGGGGAATGCCCAGGATATAGCCGATGAAGATCCCGCTGAAGGTGAGCTGAAGCGTGTAGGGGAGAACACTGGCGACCTGCCTCACCACCGGATACCCGGTGATGAGGGACTTGCCGAGGTCTCCCCTCAGAAGAGATCCGAGAAACTTCAGGTATTGAAGCCAGATGGGATCGTTCAGTCCCATTTTCTCCCGGAGCACGTCCACGGCTTCCTTGCTCGCATAATCACCGAGGGCGGCGACCGCCGGATCGCCCGGGAGTATTCGTACCACCACGAAGATCAGGGTCAGTACGATGAAGATGATCGGTATGCTTTGCAGCAGCCTTCTAATCGAGTAAACGAGCACACGGCTTCAAGAGACTTCTCTTGTTCCCCTTTCCCTTTTCTCTGCTCTTCCCCGACCGCTCCTAGTGGGGCAGGATCCTCGTCTTCTCGGTAATCTGCGGGGAGTAGGTCTCCCAGCTGAATTCGAGAGGATGTCCGAGGTCCACGTATGACTTCATGGGGAATACGTATTTCAACCTGATGACGGGAATATGAGCCGCATCCTTCAGCAATTCGACCTGCGCCTGCTTCCAGAGATCGACCTGTTTGTCCGCATCGAGCTCGTACCGCCCGTCTTCGATCATGCTGTCGATGCTGTCCACCCTTCCGTCACCGTCCGCGTCCACCGCACCGTAGTGGGAGAAGTTCGTGTCCGGCTTCCTGCCATTGACCACCTCGGAGTCCGAGTGGAAAAAACGGGTCAGGAACACGTCCACGTTGGGCCGCCAGCAGGCGTAGTAGACGATCGGGCTCGCATCTTCCCGGATCAGGGTGTGGAAGGAGGCGTGATCCACGACTTTGAGCTTCATGTCGATTCCGACCTTCTTCACCTGGGCTTGAATGGCGATCATCGGCTTCTGATAGCTGGTGGCCAGCTCGCTGATGACGACCTCGGTGGAGAAGCCGTTCGGGTAGCCTGCTTCGGCAAGCAGCGCCTTTGCCTTCGCGGCGTCGTCTTCGTACACGACGCCGGCTTTCGTCGCCTCTTCTTTGGTCACGGCTCCCAGGGCCGGGGGCGCCATGGCGGCCGAATAGATCGGCTCGGCCAGAGTCAGGCCCATGAAGGCGGCGACCTCACTTCTAGAAACGGCGTAGGAGAACGCCTTTCGCACTCTGATGTCGTCGAAAGGCGGCTTGGTCATGTTGAAATGAAGCATCTGGACTTCGCAGGGACCGAAGGCGGGGGTCTCCACGTTCTCGAAGGTCGAGACTTTTTCGACCCATTTGTCCTCGTTCAGTCCTTCGATGATGTCCAGCTCCCCCGTCTGCAGGCCGATCTCGCGGGAGCTCACGTCGGGCATGTAGCGGATGACCAGCTGATCCAGCTCGGGTTTCCCGCGGAAGTACCTGTCGTAGCCGACGAGGACCACTTTCTGCCTGGGCTCGTAGGTGTCGAACACGAACGGGCCCGTGCCTACCGGATGGGTGGCGAACCACTCGTCGCCCTTGGCTTCCAGGGCTTTCTTGCAGACGATGAACCCGCCGGCATAGTCGGCCACTTTGGCGAGAAACAGCGGCGCCGAGACCGGCTGGTCGATGGTGATTTCCACGGTGTATTTGCCGGCCGCCCGGAAGCTCATACCGGTGTATTCCCCCGCGTAGGAGGAATGGTCGGGATCGGCGGCCCTGTTCAGGGAATAGACCACGTCTTCAGACGTGAGCTCGTAACCGGATTCGTAGCCCTCGAAAGGATGGAAATACACACCCTCTCTCAGGTGAAACGTCCACACGGTCCTGTCCGCGGATATTTCCCAGGATTCGGCCAGGTCGGGTTCCACCTCCACCTGGTCCCCCGGGGGATAGCGAACCAGCCCGTTGAAGATCGGGTCCACGGTGCTTCTGTCTACCGTCGATGCGGCGCGGTGCGGATCCAGGGTCTTGGCGTCCCCTGCATCAAAGGCAATTCGCAGCTCCTGTTTTGCCTCTTCCACCTTCTCGCCCTGCCCGGCGGAGAAAACCAGGAGAGACTGCATCAGCAAAACCGCCACGAGCAGGAAAAAAATATTCGACTTTTTCACGGAGCCTCCTTCACATGACTACCATTGTGGTTGAGCCTGACTGGTCGGCAGCATGTTGAACCATCGTAGAATGTGGCGATCATTATAGGAGGGCCTGAAACGGCTGTCAAGCTCGCCGGCTTGCAGCGAAATCACGGCAAGCCGCCGCACCCGCTCCGGCAGGTCGATTTACACGCCGCAGCTTTGCGGCCATAATACCATGGTAGAAGATGAACGGAATGAACAAAGCCCACGGCAGCCGCCGGGACAGCAAGGCCAGCACCATCATCAATCCCGATTACCGAAAAGTTCGCCCCGCCGGTCTGCTGGGTCAACGGGCGCTTCTGGTCGTGCTGTCCGAGAATCTGTTCGGGCAGGCATTCGTGCTTTCCGAGGCAAGGAGCCTGCTCGGGCGCGGCAGCGGCTGCCAGATCATGATCGAAGATCCGTTGATCAGCAGGGAACACTGCGTTATCGGCTACGATGACAGAGGCTGTTATTTCCTCGAGGATCTCGGCTCGAAGAACGGCACCGTGTTGAACCGCAAGACCCTCTCCCGAAAAGCCGCGCTGCACTACGGAGACAGAATCGTCGTCGGAGACACGATCCTGCGATTCCTCCTGGAGGAACGGATCGACAGAAAGTGAGGCCCGCCCCGCTAAAGGCGGCGGGAGCAGGCCCGGCGCACGCCCGGCGTGGTTGCACCCTAGGTGAAGGGGCTGGAGCTCAGCACCGAACGGGCCTTGTCCTCCCCCAGCATGACCCACTGCTTCATCAGCTCGGGATCGAAGCGCAGCGAGTTGTCCGTGAGCACCTGGTCGGGTCGCAGGCCTTCGATGATCCGCACCAACCGCTTCTCCGCTCCGAACAGATCGCTGTATTCCTCCCTTTCGAAGATCTCCCGGATCTTCTTCCGGCAGCGCGGCCTGAGCGCCAGGGACCGCAGGATCTCCTGTCTGGCCTGGATGGCCGTATTGATCCGTTTCGCCATCTGAAGATCATTCATGCCGGTTTCATCGAGCATGATGGCCAGGGTGCGCAGCAGGACCTTGTCCAGGCGACGGAATCGGCTCTGCGACTGCGGAACCGCGCCGGAGGACAGCATAACGGGGACGATTCTTTCGGCGCCGAGAGAGATGGCCCGGGCTAAGGGCAGCAGGTCCCGCACCCCGCCGTCGTAGCAGACCTGCCCGTCTATGAGCACCGGTTCCATGATCGCCGGCACGCTGGCGGAGGCGATCATGGCATCGATGAACCGTTCCCAGCTCATGCCCGGATCCTTCGGGGAGGCCACCTCCAGCGCTCCGCTCTGGAAGTTGGTATACACCACGTAGCAGTAGGGTGTATCCTCCCGCTTCAGCCATCCGAACCACTCCGCCGGGAAGACCTCGCGAACGCGCTTGCGCAGAGGTGTGGACTTGTTCAAACTGTTCTGCTGCCTGATGAAATCGAGGACGCTGTTTTTCTCGAGGATATCTTCCGTGGTAACGGTGGTGTATTCCCGGATCAGCCGCTGCATGGCCTCTTCGGCCATCTGCGGTGCGGCACCCAGCAGGCCGGCCAGCGGGGTGATCAGCGCTCCCGTAGAACACCCTCCGATGATCGAAAACCAGCCCGTGCTGCGGTATTCCCTGAAGATGTGCCGGATCACGCCGACGGCGAAGGCACCCTTGGATCCCCCGCCGGCGATGACCAGGGCGGTGCGGGGATGAACCCGGCTCTTTGTCCTCTTCATTGTTGAGGGCTCGTCACCTTCTCGATGCGCTGCCTACCGGGATTCTCCTGTCCGGCTCGGCCTGTTCCGCCTGCCGGGGCCGGGGCTTCTCCCACAGCCCTCTGCCCTCCGGAGAGAACAGGCCCTGGTATTCCTCTCCGTGCTCGTACCAGCGGTACTCCGGATCCCGGATCAATTCCAGCCAGAGCGGATCGGTGAGGCTCTTGAAATCTTCGGCGTAGCGGTCGATCCACTCCACCACTTTGGGATCGCGGATGATGTCCTCCGAGTGCTCGTGGCCTTCGGGAATCAGGTGCTCGTCCACCACCTTGCGCAGCACCTGCGGATTGTCCATGATCATGCAGGGCCGCTTGAGGTTGGCAATCTCATTGTACGGGAATTCCCGGCGGATCGCTTCGAAGAAGGGGGAGTTCACCGCCTGGAGGATCGAAACATCCCGGATGTTGTGGGCACCGAAATGGGCGAACACGCAGGGTTCGATCCTGCCGGAGTTCAGTATGTGGAGGTACTGCCGGCCTCCGGCCAGGCAGCCGCCGACCGCCGGGCCGTCATTCCAGAAGTCAGCCATGAACAGGGGGTGCGCCTTGCGCAGCTCGGCGACCCGGTCGCCGCAGTACACCCGCTGCTCGGGGGTGGGCACCAGCTCCAGGATCGGATCCTTGCCGACGGGCATGAACATGAAGTACCAGGCGAAGATGGCGCCCTTGTCGATGTAGTACCGGACAAACTCATCCGTGGTGATCAGATCGATGTTCTCGCTGGTGTAGGTTACGCTGATCCCGAAGATCACACCCGCCGCCTTGAGCAGGTCCATGGACTTCATGAGCCTGGCGTAAACCCCCCGGCCGCGGCGCCTGTCCGTATGTTCCTGGAAGCCCTCGACGCTGATGGCGGGAGCTACGTTGCCCAGCCGTGCCAGGGCTTTGATGGTGGCCGGGTCCAGCAGGGTTCCATTGGTGTAGGTCAGAAAGTACATGTCCCTGTATTTCCTGAACAGGCGCAGCCACACCTCTTTCATGATATACGGCTCGCCCCCCGACACCACG
>JAFGQJ010000147.1 GCA_016935715.1 Spirochaetales bacterium | reverse complement strand
CTGATAGACGGAAGAGAGACGCCTTTCGATTTCAGAAAAGAGAAGCCGTTGATTTCTGAAATAACGCGTGTATTGCTGGAGCTGAGTGAAGACCAGCTCCTCAGGGTTCTCGCCGTTGCAGAGTCGATCTACAGACATGAGCCGGATGAGATCGCGGACCGGATGGAGAAGCTTACCGATCTGTTAACGGAGCTGGGCAGGCACATCGCAGACAGCAAGATGACCAGAAAGGACAAGGAGAAGAGCAAAGACATGCTCAACCGCATTGTCCTGAATGTCTACGAGCAGAAAGTGGAGGTGAAGGACGAGTGGGCGAGCCTGGAGACAGTGGAGTAGGGCGAACCGGTCCCAGATCGATTCCCCCCTGCCGTCCTGATCCCAGGCGCCTTCGATCTGGTGTGAGGAGGTCACCGCTCCCCATACGAATCCTTCGGGGAAGCTCAGGATTATCTCCGGCATGATTTTCTCTCCAAGATCGTTTTGCCCTCCTATATACTCATCGAGCCCCGAAATATCCCTCCTTTTCGAGGTGAAGGAAGACCCGCTGGGCGGCCTCATCGGGGGACATATCCGTCGTATCGAGAACGAGCTCTGCATCGGCCGGGGCCTCGTAGGGATCGGATATCCCCGTGAACTGCCGGATGATTCCGGCCCTGGCTTTGGCGTACATACCCTTGCGGTCCCGCTGCTCGCATACTTCCAGGGGAGTGGAAACATGGACCAGCACGAAACCGCCAACAGGCGCAATCATCGCCCGGACTTCCCGCCGGATGGCGTCGTACGGGGCGATGGGGGCGCAGATGGCAATGCCGCCGTTCTTGGTGATCTCCGAAGCCACGAAGCCGATCCTGCGGATGTTGATGTCTCTATGCTCTTTGGAGAAGCCCAGCTCGGAGGAGAGGTGCTTGCGCACGATGTCCCCGTCCAGCAGGGTCACCGGTCTGCCCCCGAGCTCGAGAAACCGCGACAGCAGGGCCTTGGCGATCGTCGACTTGCCTGCCCCGGAAAGCCCGGTGAAAAATACGGTGAAACCGTGTTTGTGTTTCGGAGGATGCTTCTTTCGCAGCGCATCGGCGACCTCGGGGAAGGTGAACCAGTGCGGGATGTCCGCTCCATCGAGAAGCCGCCGTCGCAGCTCGGTGCCCGAGATGCTGAGCACCGTCTTTCCTTCAGGCACTTCCTCTACCGGTAGGAACCGGTCCAGCTCGGCCACGTACACCATGCTGGAGAAGGGAACCATGCCGATGCCGAGCTCGGCTTCGTGCTCCAGGTACAGCTCCTGGGCCGCGTATTCCCCGTAGAACGGATTCCCCTTGCCGTCCTTCCCCGGGCCGGCATGGTCGCGGCCCACGATGAAATGCGTGCAGCCGTAGTTTTTGCGGATGATCGCATGGAGCAGGGCTTCCCTCGGCCCGGCCATGCGCATGGCCAGCGGCAGGAGGGACAGCTGAGCCGTTCCGGCCGGATAGTGGGGAAGGATTTCCTGGTAGCAGCGCACACGGGTGTAGTGATCCAGGTCCCCCGGTTTGGTGCTGCCCACCGCCGGGTGGATGAGCAGGTTGGCCTCCAGTTGCTTGATCGCCCTGAGGGTGAGCTCGAAGTGAGCCCGGTGCATGGGATTCCTGGTCTGAAAGGCGACGATCCTGCGCCAGCCCACGCGGTGGAAAACCCCGCGCAGCTCCGAGGGAGCCAGTCTCAGCCGCCGGAAGTCGTAATGGTCGGGAAGCTGGATTCCCTGCAGCTCTCCCCCCGCGTACCAGGAATGGGTACCCTCGAGCAGGCAGCGCACCCCGGGATGCTCCCTGCTGGCGGTGCCGTATACCTGCTCGGCCTCCGCTCTGCGGTCCGGCTGCCACAGCTCGCTGACCGTCATGACGGCCAGCAGAACCCCCTCGGGATCCCGCAGTGCCAGCTGGTCGGTCTCCTCGAGATTGCGGGCCGCTTCATCGGACAGATCCAGAACGATGGGGATCGGCCACAAGGTCCCGTCGGCAAGGCGCATCTCCGAGCACGCCCTCTCGTAGTTGCGACGATCCATGAATCCCGTCAGCGGCGAGAATCCGCCGGTAAGAAGCAGCTCCAGGTCGCAGAGCTGCCGGGGACAGAGGTCCCAGCTCGTCCAATCCCGCGACTCCCGCCTGATCTCCTGGACAGCGGCGTGGTCGGCCAGAAGGTTCACCAGCTCGCCGCCGTGAGGCTGAATGAGATGATCGTTCACGGGGTTTACCCTATCGCCGGTGAGGATTTTTCGCAAGGGCGTCGGGGGCTCACGGGCGTTGCGGGCCCACGGGCGCCGTGGGAACGCCCCCGTGTTGCCAGGCTCGAATATTCAGGGTATAACCACAGCAGCGGCGTACCGGTGGATCCCCGGGGGAGACGAACGAACGCTGGAGGTGCCGAAATCCGACGATTTTTCATTGCCCTGCTTCAGGCCTACAAGACGCTGTCATTGGCGATCTTGCGCCTCAGAGGTGCGACTGCGGAGGACGAGGCCGCGCGTCGAATCCTGAGCGGACGTTCCTGGGCCGAGTTCTGCGACACCCTCAAGGCCGCCGGAAGCGCGATCGCCGCCCCGGCGGCGCCCCGGGACGCGCTCAATCAGGCGGAGGGCTACCGATATCTGAGCCGCCTGGTTCGCGCCGGGCTCGAAGCATTCGTGGAATACGCCGATCCGAAGGCGCCCGTCCTGAGGCGGATGATCCACGAGACCGCCAAGATCGGCGCGGACAATCCGGACAACTGCTACCTCAACGCGGCGATCAGCGGGCAGTACGAGTACCGCCTGCGGGGAACACGGGGTACCGTTCATTTCCTGGATTTCAGCACCCAGAGCGGAAACTACGGGAACGGAGGCGGACTGCCCCTGACCGGTCGTCTCGACTCGACGGAGCTGGATGTACGGAAGGATGGATCCTTCGAGGTCCGGGTGAGCTGCGGGAGGAAGCCGGGCAACTGGCTGCGGATGACGCCGGCCACGAGCATGCTCATCGTGCGCCAGACCTTCCTGGACAAGCGGCGGGAAACCCCGTGCGAGCTGTCGATCGAGCGCGTAGGCGGCGACGGGCTGCCTACGCCGCTGAGCTGCGAACGCCTGGAACAGGGACTGCGGATGACGGCCAACATGGTGGTGGGCGTGCCGTTCCTGTTCGGACGCTGGGTGCGGGGGTTTCGCAGGCACACCAACCAGCTCCCGCGGATGAAGCCGGAGACCTCGACGGCCGCCGGCGGGGATCCCGACATCGCCTACTACCACAGCTACTGGGCTCTGGATCCGGAGCAGGCGCTGGTGATCGATTTCACCCCCCCAAGCTGCGAGTACTGGAATTTCCAGCTCGACAACCACTGGATGGAATCCCTGGACTACCGCCACTACACCATACACGTAAACAAGCACACGGCCAGCTACGCGGAAGACGGCTCGGTGCGCATCATCGTGGCGCACCGGGATCCGGGTCTGCCCAACTGGATCACCACGGCGGGTCACTCCTGCGGAACGATGTGCCTGCGCTGGGTCAAGGCGGACGCCTGTCCCGAACCGCGAACCGCGGTGGTCGGATTCTCGAACCTGGAAGCCGGGAAGCACGGGGACGTTGGCCGCTGAAGCGATGTGCCGGGGACTCCCATGATGACTTCCAAGCGAGTGACCCGCACCGATTACGCCCATCCCCACCGGCCTCTGCCCGTCAGGCTGATCAACCGGCTCGGGAACATCGGGGTCCGCTTCGGTGATCCGAATCCCTCCTCCCGCTTCAGCGATGCGGCCCTGCTCGAACGGGCCAGCCGCCTGGAGGGGCTGGACGATTTCGGCGATCCGTCGTTCCGTCCGGGGCTTCGCGCCCTGGTGGCGGCAATCGAGTCCGAGGCCGGGCTCACCCCGGTGGGACGCTGGATCACGCGCAAGCGGCTGCTGGGCACCTTGAGAAACCGGCTGCGGGCGGAGAAGCTGTTCCGCGATCATCCGGAGATACTGGATCTGCAGATCCGGCCGCCGATCGTGATCACCGGCATGCAGCGTACCGGCACGACGCTTCTGCATCGCCTCCTGGCCGCCGATCCAGATACCAGGACCGTGCTGTCCTGGGAGGCTCTCAATCCCGCGCCCTATCTGAATGCGCGGGGGGGCTGCCGGGGACCGGGCTATCTGAGCCGGGAAAGACTGGACCCGCGGCTTCGGGTCGCCCGGATCAGCCAGCGGGCGCTCGCCCTCATGGCTCCGGATTTCTTTGCCGTGCACCCCGTGGAGGTGGAAGCCCCGGAAGAGGACGTCCTTCTGCTCGATTACTCGTTT
>JAFGQJ010000146.1 GCA_016935715.1 Spirochaetales bacterium | reverse complement strand
GTCAATCCGCTGTCCGTCTCCTGGATTCTCGACCACAGGGAGGAGGGACGCTCCAACGTGTTCGTGAATCGGACGAATCCCATCCGCGTGGAATCCTGGGAAAAGTTTCCCGTCGAGTACAACGGCTACCCGGGACTGGAAGTCATCGCCTCCTGCTGCGACTGCGAGGAGATCATCTCATTCACGATTGAGCCGTAGACTGTAAAAACCGGAACCCGCTTTACACAAGAGGAAGTTTTTGGTACATTGGGCACTCCGCCTGATCGGGAAAACCGATAGGTTTACTTGGCAAAGAAAGATCAGCATAACGTAAACGCATAACGAATAGAAGGAAACATACGATGGCACGCAAGTGTGATATCTGCGGAAAACAGACCGTTACGGGCAACAATGTCAGCCACGCTCACAACAAGACCCGCCGGGTGTGGAAGCCGAACCTGCACAAGGTGCGCGCGATGGTCGGCAATACCCGCACCACCCTCAGGGTATGCACCCGCTGTCTGCGCAGCGGCAAGGTCACGAAAGTATAGAACCGTCCCGACATACAAGATCCTTTGCTTGACATCCCCCGTCTCTGCGGTTATACCTGAGAATAGGGTTCACGAACCGGAAAGGGGGAATTGTGGCAAAAATTTTGCTGCCCATGGCGCTGATCGCCGCCTTTTTAGTCGTCGGCTGCATCGCTTTCAGGCAGGCCGAGACCTCGGAAAGCCCGAGCGAAGAGGAGATCGCAGTCCTGCTCAGCGAACCGAACACCGTGGACTGGGAGTATCCTATCACGCCCAAGGTGTGGTACCCCGGAGACGAGTTTCACCCTGACGAGTGCTTCACCTACTACACGCAGCGCTGCTGGCCGGGCTGCCACGATCCCAACAGCCAGCCGCGGCCGGCGAAATATTGACCGGAGGGTTTCTTCAGACATTGAATCCTCGACCCTCATCGCCCCGGACAGATATCTCCGAAAAATCCTTGACAGGCAACAACCTGCGAACTATCGTTTCAGCAAACAAAAATCTCTACAAAGGAGGAGGCAGATGAAAAAAATTCTCTGTACCCTGATCGTCCTGATTTCTGTTGCCGGGCTGGCTTTCGCCGGTTCCCAGACAGAAGCAGGGCCCAAGACCCTGGTCTACGCCACGACCGAGAAGACCACCAACCTGGACCCGGCCGAGGCGTACGACTTCCACACCTGGGAGATTTTCCAGAATGTCTACCAGGGACTGCTGGGCTACGCTCCGGGAACCACGGAGATCGTTCCCGGGTTGGCCGAGAGCTTCACCATCAACGATGCCGGGGACCAGTTCACCTTCAAGCTGCGCCGGGGGGTAAAATTCACAGACGGCACTCCCTTCACCGCCGAGGCGGTAAAGTGGTCGATCGATAGGGTCATTGCCCTCGAGGGTCAACCGTCGTGGCTGGTGATCGACTTCGTGGATTCGGTGGACGTGATCGACGACTACACGGTGCGGTTCAACCTGAAGTTCCCCTGCGCCTTCTTCGACACGGTCGTGGCCACGGTTCCCTACTTCCCTGTGAACCCGAACGTCTACCCCAAGGACAAGCTCATCTGGGACCCGGAAGAATTAAAGGGAGGCCAACTCGTTGGACTGGGCGCCTACAAGGTCACTTCCTTCAAGAGGGATGAGGAGATCGTCCTGGAGACCAATCCAGACTACTGGGGAACGAAGCCAAACATCGATCGCATCGTGATCCGCTACTTCGCCGACGCCACCACCATGCGCCTTGCACTCGAAAAGGGTGAGGTAGACCTGGTCTACAAGAGCGTGAACCCCTCGGACATCGTGGATATGTCGAAGAATCCTGATCTCAAGACCTTCAGACTCGCCAGCCCTCAGATCCGCTATCTCTGCTTCGAAACCTCGGAAAGCGTGTTCAAGGACAACAGGCTGCGCCAGGCCGTGTCCGCGGCCATGGACCGGCCGGACATCCTGCAGAAGGTCTACTTGGGTCAGAACAAACCCCTGTATTCGATGATCCCCGCCGGCATGGTCTACCACACCGACGATTTCAAGACCGCCCTGGGGGACGGAAACGTCAGCAAGGCCAACCAGCTGCTGGCCCAGGCCGGTTACTCCGCCTCCAAACCCTTCGAGTTCGAGCTCTGGTACACGCCCTCCCACTACGGAGACCCGGAGATCAACATGGCCGAGGTGCTCAAGGCCCAGCTGGAGAAGGCCAACATGAAGGTGACCATCAAGAGCGCCGAGTGGGCCGCCTACAAGGAGAAGTGGAGCAACAAGGAGATGCCCGTATTCTTCCTTGGCTGGTACCCGGACTACCTGGACCCGGACAACTACACCGCGGCCTTCGCCGGTACAACGGGGTCCGCAGGCATGGGGATCTTCTTCTCCGATCCGGAGTGGGACGCCCTGTTCCTGAAGGAACAGTCCAATCCCGATCCCAAGGTACGCAAGGCCGTATTCGAGGAGCTGCAGAAGCGCTGGACCGTGGACGTTCCCACGGCGCCGATCTGGCAGGGCGAGCTGTACGTATTCACGAAGCCCAACGTCGGCGGGGTTAAGATCGGCCCGCCGCTGATCTTCCTGTACGGCGAGATGACCATGGAGTAAGTGCTACAAGACACACATCAGCCCGGGGCGGGGTACCCACCCCGGGCTTTTTCGTATATACAGTGATCGAGACATGAAAAACCTGCTTCGCTACGTCATCACCCGCATCCTGCTCACAATCCCAATGGTATTCATCCTGCTCACCCTGGTGTTCGTGGTCCTGCGCATCATGCCGGGGGACCCCGTGTCCGCCCTGATCGGCGGCCACGCACCGGAGCGGGTCATCCAGGAGCAGAAGGAAAAACTGGGCTTGAACCGGCCGCTGATCGTCCAGTACTTCGACTACCTGGGGGAGCTAGTCCGAATGGACCTGGGGACCTCCATGGTATATACGCAGAAGGTAACCCACTCAATCAAGGAAAAACTCCCGGCAACCCTGGAGCTGACGATCTTCGGCATGTTCTTCACCCTGCTGATCGGCGTGCCGCTAGGAGCCTATGCGGCCAGCAAACGCAGGACCGGCCGGGATTTCGGCATCCGCCTCTACGGGATCGTGTTCTACTGCATCCCCGTATTCTGGATGGGGTTGATGCTCCAGCTCATCTTCGGCGTGTTTCTGAATTGGCTTCCGATCGCTGGGCGCACCGGACCCAGGGTGTTCGCCTCCACCTTCGAGCGAACCGGATTCTACATCATCGACACACTGATCCGCCTGGACTTCGCCGCCTTCGCCGACGTGCTAGTTCACCTGCTCCTGCCCTCCCTGACCCTGGGCCTGGTGCTCTCCGGCGTGTTCGTTCGTTTGACCCGGGCCAACATGCTGGACGTGCTGCGCAGCGACTACGTCCTGGCCGCCCGGGCGCGGGGCATCCCGGAGAGGAAGGTCGTGTACCGGCACGCTTTGAAAAACGCCTTCATCCCGATCCTCACGATGCTCGGACTGCAGTTCGCCATCCTCCTGAGCGGGGCGATCCTTACCGAAAACACCTTTTCCTGGCCCGGAATGGGACGGCTGCTGGTGGAGCGGATCTACCTGCGGGACTATCCGGTCGTGCAGGGGGTGATCGCCGTGTTTGCCATCATGGTCAGCGCCATCAGCCTGATCGTGGACCTGATCTACGCAGCCATCGATCCCCGGGTCCGCTACTAGAGGTGAAACGATGATTGAACAGGCAAAATATTCACCGGCATCGATCGTCGGCAAGGGATTTCGAGCCCTGGTAGCGGTAAACAAGAAATACGGCGCCGAGTGGTGGATTCTGGTCGCCGGTGCGATCATCGTCCTGTTCACGGTTTATATGGCTTTACTGCCGGGCACGATCGCTCCTTTCGATCCGTTGGATCAGGAGGCGGGACCCCAGCTCGCCGCACCTGGCCCCGGAAATCTCTTCGGAACGGACAACCTGCAGCGGGATGTTTTCTCCAGGGTTATCTGGGGCTCACGGACAATTCTCGGAATTGCCTTCGCCGCGGCGATTATCTCTTCGGCCGTTGGCATCCCCCTCGGTCTGCTGTCCGGCTTCGTGGGCGGCATTCTCGATCGTATCCTCTCCCTGATCATGGATTCGGTCTATTCCTTTCCCGGACTGATCCTGGCCATCGCCTTTGCCGCCATGCTCGGCCCCGGGGTGATAAACATCACCCTGGCCGTGGCGGTGATCTACATCCCGACCTACTTCCGCATGGTCCGGGGACAAACTTTGAGCATCCGGGAGGAGGTGTACGTGGAAGCGGCCCGGGCTATCGGAGCCCGGCGCTGGGTGATCCTTCTCCAGTACATCTTTCCCAATGTCATCGCCAGTGTGGTGGTGATCTTTTCGATCAACATCGCCGATGCGATCCTCACCGAGGCGGCCCTGTCCTACATCGGCCTGGGACTTCCCGCCGGGATCCCCGACTGGGGCATGGACCTGTCCATGGGCAAGAAATTTCTCCCCTCGGGGACCTGGTGGATGATCACCTTCCCCGGCGCCGCGATCACCCTGCTGGCCCTGGGCTTCACCATGCTGGGGGAGGGGCTGGCGGAGATCCTCAACCCACGGCTGCTGGAGCGATAGATGAGCGAACAGATGCAACCGAAGGCAAAGCCGGTCCTCGAGATCCGCAACCTCTC
>JAFGQJ010000145.1 GCA_016935715.1 Spirochaetales bacterium | reverse complement strand
GGATTGGTATATTGTCGTAAAGCTTCAATGAAGATACTTGCAGTATCCGACTATATCGAGCCCCTGCATTGCGATTTGCTGGAAAACGCCGGCCTGTCGGATGTGCGGCTGATCATCTCCTGCGGGGACCTTCCCCCGGATTACCTCTCCGCCCTGAGCAGGGCTTTCTCCGCTCCCCTGTACTACGTCAGGGGAAACCATGATATCCGCTACCAGTCGAGCCCGCCGAAGAACTGCATCGACATCCACGCCAAGGTGGTTTCAGTCGGGGATCTGACCATCCTCGGCCTGGAGGGTTCCCGCTGGTACAATGGCAGGCCCCTGCAGTACACCGAGGCGCAGATGCGGCAGACGATCCGCTTCCTGCGGCCGCGGCTTCGCAGGTTCGGCCGTCTCGATATGGTGGTTGCCCACGCTGCTCCCCGCCACATTCACGACGCGGAAGACCCCTGTCACCGTGGATTCCGTGCCTATCGGCGCCTGATCGACCGCTACCATCCAAAATACTTCCTCCACGGGCACATCCATCGCCGCTTCGAAGATCCCTCGGAGCGGAACACCCAGGTCGGTAGGACCCGGGTCGTCAACTGCTCGGGATACCACCTCCTGGACTGCGAGACGGGCCATGGGTAGCGGCGGTCAGCGAGACAAGCCGGAAAAAACATCCACTCCGGAAACGGAGAGGATCAGACGGTTCCGGGACGAACAGCAGCGGGAGGGAGCGTACGAGCACAGGGATCGGGGGCGGCAGACCGTGAAGCTCAGTCAAATCGTGGGAAGCGTGAACCGTTATCTCGACTTCGACAGTAAGTTCCGGCTGAAGAAGAACCGACCGCGGGAGCGGCTGCTCGCCATCCGTTCGATGATGGACAGGGGCAGGCCCCTTCCGCCGGTTGACCTGTTCCAGATCAAAGACAGCTATTTCGTTCTGGACGGAAATCACCGCATCAGTGCGGCCAAGGAGCGCGGCTTCGAAGAGATCAACGCCCGGGTCATCGAATTCCTCCCCTCCAGGGGCTCGGCGGAGAATATCCTCTACCGGGAGCGGTGCGATTTCCGGGACAGGAGCGGCCTCCGGCAGCCGGTAGAGCTGACCGAACCGGGCCAGTACCGGCATCTGCTGCGGCAGATCGAAAGCCACCGCGAATTCCTGCAGGAGCAGTCCGGCGACGAGGTGCCGTTGAAAAAGGCGGCCGAGGACTGGTATAAAACCATCTACCGGCCGCTGACCGGGATGGTGGAAAAATCGGGTTTGCTGGAGCATTTCCCGGAGCGCACAGCTGCCGATCTCTACGCCTATATTTCCTTCCACCAGTGGAAGCGCAGCCACGGCCGATCCTTCGGCTCCCTGATCGACAGAAGCATAGCCGGCAACATGGAGGAGTTTCGTAGTAACATGAAAAACACGAGAGAGAAAGACTACCCCGATATGCTTCGGGAGATCACCGTATTCGTGCTGATCAACATAACAGCCAAGAAAGAATCCCAGATCCTCGACCGGATCTTTGCCCTGGACGAGGTGAGAGAGGTGCACTCGGTTCACGGCAGCATCGACGTGATCGCCAAGCTCCTCCTCACACGGGACCTGGTGTCATCCGACGCGGAGGTGATCAGCCGCTACGTGCAGAAGAGCATCCGGCATATACCCGGCGTGCTGAGCACCCAGACCCTGATTCCCGGCATCTCGAAGACCAAGGACAGCTGACATGCCGCCGGTGATCGACAGGAAGCTGTGCAGCCGCTGCGGAATCTGCTACGACGTCTGCCCGCAGGATGTGTTTTCCTTCGACGGAAGGGAAAAGCAGGTTCCTGCCGTTCTTTACCCGCGGGAGTGCTGGTACTGCGGCGCCTGCGTCGTGGACTGTCCCAACGGGGCTGTTTCCCTCCAGCTGCCCCTGCCCCTCCATATCGTCCCCTCCCCCGCTCTGTACGGTCCTCCGGGACCGGATCCCGATGCGGAACAGAGGGAGGCGCTCAGAAAGGCCGCCGATTTCTCCCGCTCGATCGAGCGGGAGGCGAGCGGCATCGCTGAAACGGCAGACGAATCTGCCGGCGGAGGCAAAACCGATACCGGAGGCCCTGTCGACCCGCTCGCGGGCGGAGCGGAGGCGACGCGATGAAGCGGATCGAAACTCAAGAGCATGGCTGCGACATCTGCGTCGTGGGCGGGGGCCTGTCGGGCTGCATGGCTGCGATCCGGGCCGCTGAGTTGAACGACAATGTGGTGCTGGTGGACAAATCCAATCCGGAGCGCTCCGGGTGCGCCGGCACCGGCCTGGATCACATCTGGGGCTACTTCCCCGAAGTCCAGGAGCGGGAAGGCGTGAGCCTCGAGCAGATGGTGGAGGATCACGCACAAAACGTGGCCCAGGGCCTGGTGAACCGGCGGATGCTGCACTACATCGCAGCCACCAGCTACGACCGGATTCTCGACCTGGAACGTTTCGGAGCCCGGATCCGTTTCGACGACTCGACCCTGCCGGGCAGGCTGCGGCTGCAGTACCAGATGCACGCCTGCCGCAACACCCTGCACTTCGAGGGTCGGGACATCAAGCGCATCCTCACAAAGGCCGTGCGCAAGGCTGGAGCCCGCATCCTGGATCGGGTGATGGCTGCGGATCTTCTCAGCGAAGACGGTGAGATTGCAGGAGTCCTGGGCTACGGAACCCGGGACGGCAGGATCCACCGCATCCGTGCCAAGGCGGTGATCATGACCACCGGCAGGGTCAACCGCCTGTACAAACCGTACCCCGGCCTCACCTTCGCGATCCGCATGCCCCCGGCCCTGACCGGGGACGGCAAGGCGGCCATGTTCCGGGCCGGGGCCGAGCTGATCAATATGGAGTTCCTCTCCATCCCCGGGCGCTGGTCCTCGCGGAACCTGATCCGCGGCGGAGGCCTTCCCACCGGCTCCTATCAGCCTCCGGGAGTGGGAGTCAACGCCCTGGGGGAGGTGATCCGCCGCCGCAACCACGAGGTTGGCAGCAAGACGGTGTACGGCACGGCCAGGACCTTCGCCACGGGCAGGAGCTTCCAGGGGGAGCTGGAGACGGGACAGGGGCCGATCTACGCCGACATGTCCTGGGGAAGCGAAGAGGATCAGCGCTACATGCTCTGGGCCATCGAGAACGAGGGCCTGGGACCGGGCTTCCTCCACATCATGGAGCGATACGGCCTGGATTTCCGCAGGCACAAGATCGAGCTGTGGCCGATCGAGCCGGAGCACTCCGCCGCAGCGGCCGGTGGTCCGATCGTGGACGACGGATGCCAGACCACCCTGGCGGGCCTGTACGCGGCAGGGGACGAGGCAGGCGGGATTCCCGGAAGCGTAGCCCCGGG
>JAFGQJ010000144.1 GCA_016935715.1 Spirochaetales bacterium | reverse complement strand
TCGAAGACGTACTGCTCCCCGACCTTGTCCTTGCGCAGGGTCTCGAAGGTGTCGTTGTTCACGAAGGCATTGGGATTGCTGGTATCGTAGAGAACTTCTCCGAGCTTCTCCCGGTTGGCCTGCTCATTGGCCACGCCGATCAGGTCGATCACCGCCTTGCGCACCGCATCCATCTTGGCCTTGTTCATGGCGGTGAGCATCGACTCATCCTGCCCGGCTCCCTCGTAGACCTTCTCCTCGGGCAAAGGCTCCGCCTCCTGCTCTTCCGACGGCTGGGTCGTAGTGGGCGGCCCGCCGGCGCAGGAGATCAGGAAAAACACGAGCAGCAGCAGAGCAATCAGTCCTGACAGAGACTCGATTTTCACCCGGTCCACCTCCTTTTTTTTCTAATACTTTATCGTCAGCCCGGCACCCACGAACAGACCGTCGTAGGAGGGAAACACCAGGTTCTGGAAGAAGTCCGCCTGGGGGATGAAGGAGATCCAGCCCATGTACCCCGCCTCCACGGAGAAACGGAGATTCTTGCTGAACAGGTAGTTGGCCGTCATGCCGGCAAACCCGCCGCCGTGGGTGAACAGAAAGCGCCTGTCCTCCTCCACGTCGGCGTACTCCAGATACCAGAGATACGCCATCCCGACGCCCAGGCCGGCCATGGGGACGAGCTGCAGGCGGCCGATGTAGATGTCGTACTCGCCGCCCACGTACACGTTCAACGGCAGGGCCAGCAGGATGTTCACCATGAGGGGAACCTCGATGCCTACGAAGGGGCGAAAGCCGTAGAACCCCCGGGACGATGTCTGGCGGGCACCGATGAGGAAGGTCCGGTCCTTCTTGGCGAACAGACCCGCCGGAGCGTAGTGCACGTAGGGGGTGGTGTCCATGCCGAAGCGGGGGACCTCCCGCAGCTGGTCCCCGATCTGCGGCCTGGGGCGGGCGTAGATGATCCTGGCCACCGACACTTCGTCGCCGACCTCTTTGATCACCACCAGCCCCTGCTCCCGGCTGAAGACCCTGCCGGACTGCAGGATCTCAGAAGAGACGATCACGTACTCGTCCCCGGCTTCGAGACCCAGATCCCGGCCCAGCTCGATGATGATCTCGCTGCCCCGAACCTCGATGATCCCGGTCCTGAGCTGGAACTCGGGGATCTTGCGGATCTCGAAGGTCAGCCGCATCGGGATGGCGTCCAGGGCCGCCTTGACGGCCAGATCCCTGTTTTCGTCCTTGCCTTCGGTTTCGACGAAGGCCTGGGCGAAGGTGCGGCCCTCCTCCACGTTGATGAAGCTGAAGGAGGTCTTGATGTTGACCTGGTACTCCCCCGAATCCTGCTGGGCGACCACGTAGTTCGCAACCGCCGGCACGACCACGAAGAAGGAGCCGGTGAGCCTGTCGAAATCCGCCCTGGTGAAAAACTCCCTGCCCATCTGCACTTCTTCGGGCGTCTCCACCTGCTGCTGTTTGTACATCCTGATCTTGTCGATGAACTCGTTCAGGTCCCCCTCTTCGAGGCGCTGAGTGAGACCGACCACGTCGAATCGGCCCAGGTTGATGAAGACGCTGCGGATCTCCTCGTCTATTCCCCCCAGCACCGCTTCGGGAATATCGTAGCGGTAGTAGCTGAGCTTGAATACGGCGATCTCTCTGCGCTCTGAAACGACCTGGGCGAAAAGCGTCGAACGGATGAACAGGGATATGGCCAGGAGTGCAGCGACCAGGAGCAAGAGTTTGCGCAAGTACCGACCCTCCCACGCGTGAATTGAACGAGCTGCTCTGCTAGAAAGTTATAGCTAAGCTCCTACTTTTTCAATTGTTGAAGATTTTTTTGGTCGTCGCTTGTTATCCGTCAGGCTCCCTCGCGGGGCTCCCTCTTCACGAAGCGGCCCGCTCCGGCTTCGCCGACGAACTTCATCTGCTTCCCGTCCCATTCGGCCACGCGCTTTCCGCGGGAATACACGGCCGAGGGCATTCCGGTCAGCTCCCAGCCCTCCCAAGGCGTGTAGTCCACGTTCATGTGAAGCTTGCTCTGAGCGACTTTGAACTTCTGCTTCGGATCGAAGATCACCAGATCCGCGTCTTTGCCCACCGCAACCGCTCCCTTGTCCTTGAGCCCGAACATCCTGGCGGTGTTCGTGGACAGGACCGCGACCATTTGCTCCAGGCTGATGCGACCCTTGACCACTCCCTCGCTGTGCATGAGCATCAACATGGTTTCGATCCCGGGCGCGCCGTTGGGGATCTTCTTATAGTCATCCTTGCCGAACATGTCCTTCTGACCTTTGAAATCGAAGGGGCAGTGATCGGTGCCTATGGTCTGGACATCCCCATAGCGCAGACCCAGCCAGAGCTCGTCGCTCGAATCCTTGGGCCGCAGGGGCGGAGACATCACGTACTTGGCGCCCTGCCAGTTCGGCTCCTCGTAGCGCTCCTCATTCAGGGTCAGATACTGGGGACAGGTCTCGGCGTACACCTCGACACCGCGATCCCGGGCCTTCTTGACCTTCCACATGCCCTCCTTTGAAGAGAGATGTACGATGTAGATCCGAGAGCGGGTGAACTCGACCATCTTGGCCGCCTTGTCCACCGCCTCCTCCTCGGACAGAATGGCATGGGCCCTGGCGTGGTACATGGGAGACATGGTTCCCGCCTTCTCGAACTGCTCATTCAGGCGGCGCACGATGTCGAAGTTCTCCGCGTGGACCTGCACCAGGCCGCCGTACTTCTTTGTCTCCTCCAGCAGACGGATCATGGTGTAGTCGTCCACTCGAAAATCGTAGAACAGGAATATCTTGAAACTCGGCGTTCCGTATTCCTGGGCTGCTTTCTTGACCTCGTCGATCACCTCGGGTCTGGGATCCAGCACCGCCGGATGCAGCGAATAGTCCACCACCACCTTGCCGTCGGCAATGGCCCGTTTCCTCCCCACTGCATCCTGGAGGGACTCACCCTTGTTCTGGAGAACGAAGTCGACAACCGAGGTGGTTCCGCCGCAGGCAGCGGCGATCGTCCCGGTCTGGAAATCATCCTTCGACGTGGTTCCCATGAAGGGCATGGACAGGTGGGTGTGGGGATCGATCGCTCCGGGCAGCACGTACTTGCCCTTCGCATCCACGACCTCCTCCGCCTTGACCGTTCGCTCCAGGGCGGTTCCGATCGCCTTGATCTTGTCCCCATCCACGTACACATCCGCGGGATAACTTCCCGACGCGGTTACCACCAGACCGTCTTTTATCAGTAAGCTCATTGAACAAACCTCCTGTGCTTATTTAGAGATATGGTTTTTTTCATCCTGCTGCATTCGAAAGGCTCCAACGCAATCCTCCCGCCGCATCGGCGCTCCGGCACAGGCGGCGGGCGGCACAAAACGCGTCATATTTTCAGATCCACCTGTTCCAGCGGCTCGATCTTCAGATCCTTCTCCAGGCTCGGATCCATCACCGCTGTTTCTTTTCTCTTCCAATCCCCGGGCATCTCCTTGTAGGATATCAGGCCGGGGACGGGGCACACGAAGCTGCAGACCATGCAGCTGAGACACTTGTCCTCGATCAGCTTCGGCCGCCGTCGCTCCGCATCCCATTCCAGAGCCTGTCCTGCGGCGTCGTTGCACACGATGTAGCACTGGCCGCAGCCGATGCAGATATCGTAGTTGTACTCCGCGCGTCCCTGTCGCTGCAGATCGAATTTGTCCGTTCCCTGCAGGTTCGGCAGAGCCTTTCCGACCAGGTCTGTCACCTTTTCGATCCCCTTGGAGGCCATGTAGTCCCCCAGGCCCTCGATCATGTCTTCGACGATGCGGTATCCGTAGTGGATGATGCCCGTGGTCACCTGGATCGTGCTCGCTCCTACCAGCATGTATTCCAGCACATCCACCCAGGTTTCGATGCCGCCGATCCCCGAGAGGGGAAGTCCCAGCTCTTCGCACTTGGCCATGTCGGCGATGAAGTGAAGGGCGATCGGTTTGACCGCCGGACCGGAGTAGCCGCTCTCCGCGCCCACGCCGAAGATGTTCGGCTTCGGCACCCAGTCATCCCGGCCGATCTCCGAGATCCCCCGGAAGGTGTTGACCGCAGAGATCGCATCGGCGCCGCCTTTCTTGGCGAACATCGCCGGTTCGGTCATATCCGTGATGTTCGGGGTCATCTTGGCCATGACCGGGATCTTTACCACTTTCTTCACGGCTTCGGTGAACCCTTCCAGCAGCTGAAAGGACTGTCCCACCTTGTGACCCGAGCCCTCGATGGTCATATGGGGACAGGAAAAGTTGAGCTCCAGCATGTCGGCTCCGTTGTCTTCAGCCGCCTTGGCCAGGTACTGCCAGTCCTCCGTGGAAAAACCCATGATGCTGGCCACGATGGGATGATCCGGGTAGTTCTTCTTCAGATACAGGAAATCCAGCAGATTGTCCCTGAGCGGCCGGTCCGATATCTGCTCGACGTTCTGCAGCCCCACCAGCCTGGTCGAGCCCTGGTGGAAGGGATTCATGCGCGGGGACGGATGGATGATCGGCCATCGCCCGGAGGCCAGGGTCTTGAAGACGACGCCGCCCCAGCCGGCCTCGAAGCTCTTGGCGACCATTTCGGCGCTGTTGGATACGGGTGAGGAGGAGAGAAGAAAAGGATTCTTGAACTTCACCCCCGCGAAATCTATGGATAAATCTATGTTCTTTGCCGCCATGTTGATCCCTCCTGTTAAGCTTTGGACAGCTCGCGGACTATGGCCCGGGCGGCGACCTTGCCGTCCTGTACGGCCTCCACCACCAGTCCCGGTCCCCGCACGATGTCACCACCGGCAAAGATCCGCTCGTTGGAGGTCTTGCCGGTATCCCGCTCCGCGACGATCAGTCCCTTCTTGTCCACCTTCACGGCTGCGGACCAGTCCACCGTTTCCTCCGGCGTCTGTCCGATGGCTTCGATCACGAAGTCGACATCCAGGACCCATTCGGAGCCCTTGACCTCGATCGGCCGCCTGCGTCCGGATTCATCGGGATCGCCCAAGCGGGTACGCACCAGCTTCAAACCCTTGACCCGGCCGTCGGAACCGCTCAGGTAATCGACAGGCTGGTTGAGAAGCAGGAAGTGAATCCCCAGCCTGAGCGCATCCAGACGCTCCTCCTCCTCCGCGGGCATCTGGGCGAAGGAGCGGCGGTAGACCAGGTATACATCCCTGGCGCCCAGCTTGCCTGCCGACTCGATACAGTCCATGGCCACCGAACCACCGCCGATCACGGCCACGGTTTTGCCGCGGATCTGTTTGCCGAGCTCCTCGAAGCGTTCCTCCCTCAGGGCTACCAGGAAATCCGTGTAGGTCACTACCCCTTTCACGTCTCCGGCATTGGGAATCAGCCGAGGGGTGCCCCACACCCCGGGGGACAGAAACACGGCCTTGTATCCCTGGGCCAGAAGCTTCTCCGCGCCTTTGCTGCCCTCGATCTTCGAATTGCAGAGGAACTCCACACCCAAATCGTAGAGATCCTGCAGCTCGTTTTTCAGGAATTTCTTGTCGAAACGGTAGGCGGGAACTCCAAAACGGATCATGCCACCGGGTTCGGCGCGCTCGGCGAAAACGGTAACCTGATATCCCTCTTTGGCCAGCTCTGCAGCGCAGGACAGGCCCGCCGGGCCGGAACCCACTACAGCCACTTTGTCCCTGGTGGCTGCGGGCTTTTCGAATACCTTGAAGCCGATCTGCCAGCCGTATTCCACCAGGAATCTCTGAATCTTGCCGATCTCGATCGGCCGGCTTATCCCGGTGGCGCTGCATTCCTTCTCGCAGAGCCGGGAAACCGGACAGAGGACGCCGCAGGCGCCTCCGAGAATGTTGTTCTCCTTGATCGTGCGGATAGCCCCGGTGATGTTGCGCAGGCGAAGCTTCCTGATGAATGTGGCCGGATCCGTTTCCGCCGGGCAGGCTTTGGAGCAGGGTGCATCGTAGCACAGCAGGCAGCGATCCGCTTCAGCGACGGCATGGGCAAGACCGATGCCCTTCTCCATATCTTGGAATTGTTCGGCGTAGCTCAATGGTTGCCTCCTTCAAACAGGTTTGATTTTCTAATGCATGGACATTCACGCATAAGCGACCGCGTTGCCCTAAAACGACCTTCGAGCTTTCACGGGGGTACGCTGGATCAGGTACACGGAGGCGATCACGATCACTGCCCCGATGTAGGTGAACACCCCCGGCCGTTCTCCGAGAAGAACAACGCTCAGGGCGATACCGAATACGGGGATCAGCAGCTTGAATCCCACGGCCCGGACTACACCGGTGGCCTTCAAGGCCATGTTGAACATGGGATACACGAGGGCCGTTCCGATCACGCCGATATAGACCAACAGAAACCGGGAATCGATTGTGAGCGCCCGCAGTACCTCGCCACCGCAGATCGACAGCGCAGCAGCCAGCAGGATCAACGTTCCGGATAGCATGGTCAGAAAGGTCGGCACGAAGCCGCCGTAACGGATAACGTATCGCTTCAGCAGAATGCTGTATATGCTGATGGACAAAGCCCCTCCCAGCAGGATCAGGTTGCCCCAGAAAAACTCATGGGTTACGAGATCTCCCACATCGAAACCGCCGGCTACTATGAAATATACACCGATGATCCCGGCGACGGCACCGAGAATGCGCACCTGGGAGAACTCTTCCTTGATTATAATTGGAGCCAGCAGGGTTGTAAAGATCGGCTGACTGTTGATCAGGAGGGAGCCGTTGTAGGCTGTGGACAGCTTGAGACCAAATGTAAAGCAAACGGAGAACAGGGCGATGCCGAACGCTCCCAGTCCGGCCATCGACAGCACGTCCCTACAGCGGAGGGGAGTGCTGTTTCGTTTGTTTTGCACTATAAAGAAGGGAATCAGGGGGATGGTTCCCCAGAAATAACGGTAGAATGCTATGGTTAGCGGGGAAAGATCCCTGCTCAGATGCTTGGTTGCCGGAAAGACTGTGGCCAGGATGAACATTACGAAGATCAGCAGGACTGGCCACAGCACGTTGCGCGCTTCCTGCTTCAACGTGAATTCCGGCATTGTATGCATTTTTTGATGACAGCCGATAGACATCCCGTCCCGAGTAGGCTTGCGGCTGGCATCACACTATTGTAGTCAGAACTGCAAAAAGATCAAGTTGTCTTTATAATAAAATTTCAATTTAAATTTTAAAATTGGCCCCGGCTCCTGCGCTCGAGTCGTGCCGGGATCCTCCGCCTTCGCCGTACGGCATTCGCCGGACCGAATGCGCAGCACGGTTCTTTCTTGCCCCTGTCCTTCTTTGCCCTTTGAAAATTTGTTTTTCCGTGGTATCATGTATGTCAAGTGATGCGTCACGTTTTCAGACTCACAAGCTATGTCCTCCTGGCCGGATTGGTACTGGGTTCATGTTCGGACATGTCCATGTTCACTCCCCCCGTCAAGGATTCCGTGGGAGTCAAGGTACTGTCGCTGTCGGAGGGAGATTACCTCGAACCCGGGGACTCCATCGATTTCGTAATTCAAACGGAGGGTACGGACAGCGCTCCGGAGCTCCTGGAGATCGAGCTGATCACGCAATCCGGGCTGAGCGTCTGGAACACGAGCATATCCTCCCCCCTTACCGACGAAGAGCTCGAACTGCTGCTCCCGGACCTCGAAACCGGGCGGTATACGATCGTTTTTACCGTTCACGGTGAAGAGGGGATGGTCGAAGAGAGAGAGCACGAATTCTTCTACATAGCGGGACGGTACGACATCCTGGGGATCAGCTCCTATCCTCCGACGATCCTGGCCGGACACGAGACTGTCATAGAGGCGGAGTTCCTCTATCCCGCCGGCGCGACGTTCTACATCCGTTGGAGCCAGGGTGACACCGTTCTGGCAAAGGGTCTTGCAGGTGATGGGTTGACCAGCATCACCTGGAAGGCGCCCCAGGAGGAGGGGGTATACCC
>JAFGQJ010000025.1 GCA_016935715.1 Spirochaetales bacterium | reverse complement strand
CTTGAGATTGCAGTCCTTGAAGCCGACTTTGCTCAGGCTGGAAGCGATAAAACGGCTGGCGTACAGATCGGATCCGTTGAAGAGGGTGTCCCGGCACCGGACGCCGCAGAAGTTGCAGTGGACGATGTCGGATTCGGTGAAATCACAGTTCTCGATCCGGGAGCCGGCGAACACCACGGTCTGAAGCTTGGCGGATCGGAACGAGCACCCATCGAGCAGGGAGAAGTCGAGAAAGACGAGCTGGATGCGGCTGCCCGAGAAATCGACCCCGTGGAGATCGGCATGGGAAAGGATGCAGCGGTCGATGCTCTTGCCGCTCAGATCGAGATCACGAAGCACGATGGAGCAGAGATTCAGCTCCGCCAGGGATCCGGTCGCGTATAGAAGCTCACTGATCTCCCGATCGTAGACCGCTGGATCGTCCAGGTGGCTCCTGCACACGTCCCGGTTGTGCAGCGCCCGGTTGCCGCAATTCGCCGCACTGCAGGTCCGGAGGGTAAACATGGAAAAAGCTTAACGCAAAATCCCCGGCGGACACAAGCGCATCGGGGACGTGGGTGGCATCGGGGACGTGGGTGGCATTGGGAACGCCGGCGGTATCGCTCGAGGCACCGCCGCCCTGGCTGGCACACGTTTCTGCAGGGGGGGCGGGCAGGGGGGCGGGCTCGGTTGCGCCTCCGACACATTTGCGTGTACTATTTCCAAATCATGAGGGTCTGTTATTTTTGCGGAAACCAGCTGGAGGACAAGCAGGAGGTGCACCGTTCCTCCACCTGCTCCTCCTGCGGAAAGGATCTCAAGATCTGCCTGAATTGCCGCTTCTACAGCAAGGGCGTTCACAACGACTGTCTGGAAACATCCGCCGAACCGGTGCGGGACAAGGACAGGAGCAATTTCTGCGACTACTTCAGGTTCAAGGATGCCGCCGCTGAAAGCTCGGAGGACCGGGAAGACCGGGCCAAAGAGGACTTCCGGAAGCTGTTCGGAGATGGAGAATAAACCCCTTCTGTTCTACGACTCGGGCGCCGGGGGCCTGCCGTACCTGGCGGCGGTCCGGGCGCGACTGCCCGGCCTGCGCTTCGTGTATCTGGCGGACCGGGAAAATTTCCCGCTGGGTGAAAAAGCCGAGGAGGAGGTCCGCAGGCTCGTGCTGCACAGCATCGCTCTGGCCGTGAGGCGCTTCGATCCCGCACTGGTCGTGCTGGCCTGCAACACCGCCTCCGTTGTCGCCCTGCAGGCACTGCGGGATCAATTCCCCATCCCCTTCGTAGGTGTCGTTCCCGCGGTGAAACCCGCAGCCTTTTCGCTTGTCGACGGAAAACTGGCCGTGGTGGCCACCCGGCAGACCGCCTCCGGTCCCTATCTCGAGAGGCTGATCCGGGAGTTCGCCGACGGGCGGGAGGTGATCAGGGTCCCCGTGGCGGGGCTGGTGGAGTTCGCCGAGTACGACTACATTTCAGCCGACGCCGAGCAGCGCCGCACCGTCGTGTGCAGGGAGCTCGAGCCCCTCCTGGCCGAGGAGGTGGGGGCCGTGGTGCTCGGCTGCACCCATTTCGTGCTCCTGGAAGAGGAGTTCCGATCGGCACTGCCGGAAGGGGTGAAGTTGATCGATTCCCGGGAGGGAGTCGCCAACCGCGTCGTCTCATTGCTGAACGGGGACGACACCCGGACAGGGCGGGGGCGGGCAAGCCGTTCGCGCGGGGCGGAGCTTTACCTGAAAGGCGGGGCCGGGGAGCAGGAGCGCTACCGCGCCTTTGCGCGGCACTTCGGCCTGCGATTCTGCGGAGCTGTGGAGGCACGGTGAGTCCCGAGTTTCTGGAAGGACAGGTGCTGTACGGCATCAACAACATCTACACGGTGGAGGTCGACGGCAGAGATCTCCAGTGCCGCATCAAGGGCAAAGTCCTCAAGCTGGAGGAGAATGCCTACAACCCGATCGCTGCCGGGGATTTCGTACGTCTGCAGGCTGATCCCCATTCCGAGGATGTGGGTTGGATCGTGGAACGAAAGCCCCGCACCAGCACGCTCGTGCGCTGGAACAAGAAACGAAACGCTGTCCAGGTGCTGGCGGCCAACGCCGAGATCCTGGTCTGCGTCAGCTCTACCCAGTCCCCGCCGTTCCGCCCGAGGTTCATCGACAGGGTGCTGGTCAGCTCTGATCAGATGCAGCCGCTGATCGTCGTCAACAAATCGGACCTGGATATGGAAGCGGAGTCGAGGCAGCGTCTGCGCAACTACAGGAAAATCGGCTACAGGGTCATCATGACCTCGGCGCTTACGGGTCGAGGCGTGGCCGGGCTGCGCCGCCGCATCAGGGGGAAAACCGCCGTATTCTTCGGCCAATCCGGCGTGGGCAAGTCCACCCTGCTCAACAGGATGTTCCCGGGGTTGGACCTGGCCGTCGGGACGATCTCCGCAAAATACGACAGGGGGAGCCACACGACCAGCTTCGCCAGCCTGATCCGGGCAGCAGGGGATTTCAGAATCATCGACACTCCCGGCATCCGGGAGCTCGAGATAGCCGGAGTGGAGGCGAGGGATCTGGCCTTCTACTTTCCCGAGCTCGTTCCGATTGCCCGTCATTGCTCTTATCCGAGCTGCAGGCACGTGGACGAACCGGATTGTGCGGTGCGGCAGGCGGTGGAGCAGGGCAGAGTCCATCCGGACCGCTACGAGAGCTATTTGAGGATTTTAGAGGATGTCGAAGGATTTGCCAGGGCCTTCCCTAGATCCACATACGCTTAAACTGCTCGATTTTCAGCGCATCCGGACGGCCCTGCAGGAACGCTGCCTCAGCCAGGTCGGCAGAAACCTCCTGGACGAGCAGGATATCTCCACCGACTCCGCCGAGGTGGAGGAGGGAAAAGCCCGGGCCGTGGCTTTCCGCCGGCTCCTGGAATCGGGCAAACCCTTCCCGGATCTCGATTTTCCCGACGTCGCCGGTCTGCAGCCGAAGCTCTACAAACACGGCGCCCTGTTCGAGCTGAATGAGCTTTTCGCCCTGGGCCGGTTCATCGTTTCCGCCAGGCGACTGGCCAAGGCCGTGGAGGGTTCTCAGGAACAGCTTCTACTGCCCCTGGCCCGGGATATTCCGGATCTGAAAACGCTCTCCAAGGATATCTTTGCGATAGTCGACCGGGAGGGAAGCCTGAGGGAAAACCATATCCCCGAGTTGAAGGCGATCCGCGGCAGGATCCGCTCACTGGAGCGGGACATAGACAGAGAGGCCAAGAGCTACCTGCACGATCCGAGCTACCAGTCGATGTGGCAGGAGAAACAGCCGGCGGAGAAAAACGGGCGCGTCGTGCTGCCGATCAAGAGCAACTTCCGTGGGCGCATACCCGGAATCGTCCACGACGTGTCGGCCAGCGGATCCACCGTTTTTCTGGAGCCCGCGGAGATCGTGGCCAAGAACAACGCGATCACCGAGGAGCACAACCGCTACCGCAGGGAGGTTCATCGGATCCTCAGGGAGCTCAGCGCCAAGGTTTTGGCCCGATCGGCCGAGGTCGGGCAGCTGCTGGGAAGCGTGGCCCGTCTGGATGCGCTGCAGGCCAGGGCCCGCTACGCCGTTCATTTTCGCTGCGCCCCGGCCCTGAGCTCGGACCGGGCGCTGAAGCTCTACGAGGCGCGCCACCCGCTGCTGGGACAGAACTGCGTGCCCATCTCCGTCGTTCT
>JAFGQJ010000143.1 GCA_016935715.1 Spirochaetales bacterium | reverse complement strand
TCCGTTTTCTCCGCCATAGATTTTCTATCTCCCTCCACTACGTTTGTACCGTCACGTTTGTACCGTCATGCCGTGTCCGACTTCAGAGGCCTTGCGGATCTTTTCCTCGTTTGCCTGGGCGCGGTCGAACTGCGCCGTCAGCTTTCCCTTGGACAACACCAGGATCCGGTCCGACATCGAGCAAACCTCCTCGAGCTCCGAGGAGACCAGGACGATGCCGAAGCCGTCCTGGGCCATCGAATGTACGATCTGGAAAACATCGGATTTGGCGCCGACGTCGATTCCGCGGGTCGGTTCATCCATCAAAAGGACTTTGGGCTTGGTGAGAAAGGCTTTGCCGATGACCACTTTCTGCTGGTTGCCGCCGCTCAAAGCATTGATCGAGATTTCAGGAGATGCGACGCGGATGCTCATCCTCTCGATGATCTCCTTCACCCGCTTCAACTCGAGGTTCTTGAGAATATGGAACCACCTGGTGAAGCTGGAGATGCTCGCCATGGTAAGATTTTTGTCCACCGAGAGATTGAGGAACAGCCCTTCCCGCTGTCGTTCCTCCGGGATAAGAACCAAGCCCGCTTCTATTCGCCTCTTCGTGTCCAGATGATCCAGCCTCTTGCCCTCCAGCCAGATCTCACCCTCCGCCTTCTCCACTCCGCCTAGCAGGCTCTCCAGCAGCTCTGTGCGGCCGGCCCCCATGAGCCCGTAAATACCGAGTACTTCCCCCTCCCGCACGCTGAAAGACACGTGGTCCAGGGTGTAGCCCCCGCCGAACCTGGGAAGGGTCATGTCCTGGACCCGCAGGAGCTCCTTGCCGGTCTTGTGCGCCTGTCCGGAAAAGAACTTCGTCGGGTCGCGACCCACCATCTTCTGTATGATGTCCGCCATTTCGATGTCCGCGACCGGTCGGGAGTCGACGAGCCGTGCATCCCGAAGAATGGTGATGTAGTCACCGATCTCCTTGATCTCCTCCAGGCGGTGGGAGATATAGACAATAGCGACACCGTGGCCCTTGAGGTCTGTGATTACCCTGAACAGCACCCGGACCTCCGCGGCGCTGAGGGAGGAGGTCGGCTCGTCCATGATGAGGATTTTGGGCTCGTCGATCATCGTCTTGGCGATCTCTACGATCTGCTGCTGCCCCAGACGCAGGTCCCGTACCAGGGAGTTGGGGTTGATCTCCTGGCCCAGCTTCTTGAGGACTTTTTGCGCCTCTTGTTTCTGAGTGGCGTGATCGATGTGCACGGAACCGAGCCTCGTGATCTCCTTGTTCATGAAGACGTTCTCTGCGACGTCGAGATCGCTGAACAGGTTGAGCTCCTGGTGGACGATGCCGATTCCCCGCTTTGCGGCGTCCCGCGTCGAGCTGAAAGAGACCTCTTCCGGCGTCCCGTCTTCGCCGTAAAGAAGAATGCTTCCTGAGGTGGGCCGTTCGATACCGGCGATGATCTTCATCAGAGTGGATTTGCCGGCCCCGTTCTCACCGACCAGGGCGTTGATTCTGCCGCTGTAGATCTTGAAATCCACATTCTGGAGCGCCGTCGTACCGGGGAAGACCTTGGTAATCCCTTTGGCCTCCAAAACCAGGCGTGAACCGTTTCCCTCCATGGCGTTACCTCAGCGTTACCTCAATACAACCGTGGCTTCTAAACTGCCGCCGGTTCCTCGAGACCCTGCCTTCTCTACTGGCCGCTGCCCTCGCGAAGATCGATTTTCACCGGTGTGACCACGATCTGTTCCACTGAATCGGTCTCTTCGAGCCTGAAGGCCCCGAGGAAGGAGATGCGCTTCCCGACGATGGTCGGAAGATCGAGATGCTCCACCGAGTCTCTCCGCATGCGGGCGTTCAGCTCATTCGCCAGGGCGGCGAACTGCAGCTGGTTGCCCACGTCGGTGAATCGAATGAACTCCATCGAGTCTCTGATCGCCGTGCCGCGAACGACCGGTCCCACCTGGAGCGTTGCGTCCACCTGGCCGTCGGCCGGCTCCATATCCACCCGAATGACCCCGTTGCGGGAGCTGTCGTCGTACTCCGCGACCCGGCAGGTGCCGCGGACCTTGAAAACAAAGAACGGCTCCCCGGTCTCCCGGGCAAGCCCGTACTTTTCGATCGCCCCCTGACGATCGGCCCGGAGGCTCGAAAGAACCTCGGTGTAATCCACCGCCTGCTCTTCGTATGCCGGAAGGATCCGTTCATCCCAGACGGCCGCCACGTATTCACTGGCCTGGAAGCCGGTCCCCGTCTTGGTCCACGTGGCGTACTGATCGCCCCCGTCGCCGTCCCCCTCTTCGATCTTCACCACCGTGCACGCTCCAACCAGTGCGAGACACACGACAGCTGCAGCGAACGTGAACAGGTGCTTTGTGGATCCGCGCATCACTATCTTGCCTCCCACGGTATGCAGAATATCCTTCTCCGGATAGAAATATGGGAGCTCTGCCTCTTCTCCAGAGGCGGAACTCCCACTACACTTCTGTAGTCGGATAGATTGTAGTCTACCGACTCATCGTTGTTTTGACTACAGTTTCTTGTAGCCCCTCCACTCGTCGGCTTCGTCAGGAGTAATCAGGAAACAACCGTTGAGGATCTTCTCCTGGGCCATGCCGGTGGAGCCCGTCTTGATGTACTTGTCGGCAAGCTCTACAGCCATCTCTGCGTTCAGGGCATTGGGCTGCATGACGGTGCCGTCGATCTTTCCCTGGAGCATCGAGTCCAGCACGTTGTCGTTTCCGTCGAAGCCCATGACGATGATGTCCGGGCGGCCCGCAGCCTCGATGGCAGCCTGAGAGCCCAGAGCCATGGTGTCGTTGCCGCAGATGATGCCGTTGATCTTGGGATTGGCCTGGAGAAGAGACTCTATGACGGAGTACGCTTCGGTCTGGCTCCAGTTGGCGGTCTGGCGGGCCACCATCTTCATGTTCGGATACTGATCGATGATCGAGTGGAAGCCCTGCGAGCGAACACCCGCGTTGGTGTCAGACTCTTTGCCGACCAGCTCGACGTAATTGCCCTTTTCGCCCATCAGCTTGACGAAGTACTCCGCACCAAGCTGCGCCCCCTGGAAGTTGTCCGAAATGAGCTGGGCCTTGGCGATACCGGTGACGTTGATCTCCCGGTCCATGCAGAACACGGGAATCCCCGCTTCGGTCGCCCGGCGGAGGTTGTTCGGCGACGCATCCGCGTTGGCGATGTCGATGATGATCGCCGCTGCGTTGCGGGAGATGGCGGTGTCGATCAGATCGCTCTCCACGTTCGGGTCATCCCCGTGAACGGCCAGCCAGGTCTCGTACCCCAGCGACTCGGCCTTCGCCTTGGCGGCATCGGACTCCGCGATGAAGAAGGTATTGTCCTTGTCCGGGGTGATGATGGCCATCAGGTTCGATGCTTTTTTCTCGCCTTGGCCGCCTGCGAACAGCAGACCGGCGGGAACCAGTAGAACCAGCACGAGCACGATGAGTTTTTTCAACATAACGCCTCCTTAAAGGTTTTGTGATCCCGGCGTGTCTGAGCCTCGGCTGCCCATTCCACGCTGAAATCGGTTTCAATAATAATATGATTCTAATCGTTTTTGAGAACTTGTCAAGCCGATTTCTGTGAGAATTCACAGGAAATTTTGTTTATTTGCTTTCGATCTCTGTTCGAATGGCCTGTTTTTGTGTGTCCGCAGCTCCGCAGGAGCTGAAAGCGTTCGCAGCGACCCATCCACTGCGCGGCGCGGCGGGTCACTGCAGGCTTTTCTCCATCTCATCGATGGAATCGTATCCCGCCTGTTCGGCAAGAAGCTGGTAGACCTCCAGCGACAGGTTTCCTCCCGTCCGGCGGCAGTCTTCCACGTCAGCCCAGAGCAGCTCCAGCGTCCGATCCGAGTAGGTCTCCAGCTCCCCCTCCAGGTAGGCGGCGAAACCGTTCAGATCCCGGGCGCCGCGCATGATGTTGGGATACCGCGAGATGACCTGCTGCTGCCAGTCCACGAATCGGTCTAGGATCCGGCCTATTACCGGGTTGGTGGACAGGGGAGGAATCAGATCGTCCATGCGGGCATACTTGAGGGTCATGAGGTTCTTCCCCGAGGCCTCTGCGCGCTCCAGGTCTTCGAGATAGCTCGAGCAGGTCTCCTCCGACCAGCCGGCAAACTGCCCGCGCCTGTGCAGCTTCATGTCTTCGATCCGGCTGCGGCACTCCGGCTCACTGGCCGCAGGTACCGAGAGAAACATCTCCGCCTCGATCTCCACAATCCGCTCCACGATTCGTTTCTTGCCGTCCTTCACCTTCCCCTCCTAATCCACCGAGTCCAGCTCCTCCCGCAGCGACCTGTCCCGGATCAAACCTTCGATCTGTGCCCCGCAGTCGAACAGGAAATCGCCGCGCCGTTCAGCCAGCCCCTCGCCGACCAGCTCATCGATCAGGATCGCCGCGCAGCGCTCCACCGCGCCTTGAAGGCTCTCCCTGCTGTGCGCCTCGGCGGCCCTCAGCAGCTCCCCGTGGACGGCGCAGCCCAGCCTGCCCAGGCCGGGGAGACCGTGGAAGATCCACTTGGCAAACGGGCGGTAGCTTCTGTTCAGGAGGAACACGAGGGCGGCGGCCTCCCGGGCGAAGCAAGCCTGGTGGTAGCCGGCGGTCAGGCGGTCGGCCCGGCGCAGCGCCCGCCAGAGGTCGTACTGCCCGTGCCGGGAAGCCGACCTGCAGCGGGAAGCGATCTTCTTCAGCCAGAGGTCCCGCGGAAAATAGGAAAGCAGGGCGCGGCGCATGCGGGTGAAGCTCCCCAGAGGATCCTGGAATACCTCTCCATTGGTGCAGAGGGAAAGCCCCTCTTCGGGGAGAAGCAGCCAGTCCCGCAGCGTTTCCGGAGCCCGGTCGGTGCCCAGGTGGCTGCGATAGAAGCGTTCTACGGACAGGATCCCGTCGCGACTGCGGTCGTCCACCCGCCGTACCGGCCCGTACCCCTGGAACACCGGATCCAGCCGGTCGTAGATCCTCTGCAGCCTCTCCCCCTCTTCCCGGTACAGCTCCTCCGGGATCCAGATGCACAAGCGCGGACCCCAGTCGTGGTCGCGGGAAATCTCGTCGTCGTAGCCGTAGCACTCGGAGCCCGGGCCGGCCAGCCCGAAGGCCATGGAGCTCAGCCGCTGCCCCGCTTTTTCCCTGAAGACGGGGAGAGCCACCTCGGAGAAGTAGCCGCGCGCCAGTTCGAGTCCCTTCATCCGCCTTCCGCGCCGACCTGCACGCTCAGCCCCATAGCCCCGCCGATCTCCGCGAACGGACGGCACTGCTCTTTGCCCAGGTTGTCGACCTCCGCCATGGCGTAGGACAGACCCAGCCCTTCATACTTGGCCAGCCCGAGACGGTGAAAGGGCAGCAGCTCGACGCGTTTCACCCGGGTCTTGCCGGCCAGGAAGGCGAACATCCGTTCGAGGGTCTGCGCGTCTGCGTTCACCCCCGGTACAACGGGGATGCGCACGATCATATTGTCGAAGCACTCGCTCGCCCTGCGCAGGTTGCCGAGGATGATGTCCAGCGGTACGCCGGTGTAGGCGCGGTGTGCCTCGGAGTCGATGTGCTTCAGATCGAAGTACAGAAGATCGAGCCGGGGCAGCAGCCCGGCGATGCCCGCCCACGGCAGGTGACCGGCGGTCTCCACCGCCGTGTGGATTCCCTCGGCCTTGCAGCGCCGGGCCAGCTCATGCACCGCCTCTGCCTGCAGCAGCGGTTCCCCGCCGGAGAAAGTGACTCCGCCGCCGGACTGCTCGTAGAAGGCCTTGTCCCTGCGCAGCTCATCCATGATGGCATCCAGCGGCATGCGCTCGCCCACGATCTCCCGGGCGCCGGAGAAGCAGGCGTCGACGCAGGCTCCGCAGAGAACGCATTTCTCGGGGTCGGTGATGAACCCCAGCGGGGCGATCTCGCGGACCGCTTCAGCCGGGCACACCTCCACGCAGCGGCGGCAGGCGGTGCAGCGCTGTTTGTGGTACATCACCTGGGGGCGCGGTGACTGGGACTCCGGGTTCTGGCACCACCTGCAGCGGAGATTGCAGCCCTTGAAGAATACGACCGAGCGGATTCCAGGGCCGTCCTCGGTGGCGTATCGCTCGATTTCGAAAATCGTGGCCGAAAGGTCCGGATTATCGGGTCTCCGGATCATGGGATCACCCGCTTCGCTCCACGCCCGTCCTGAGGACGCCGCTGTACTTGCCGCAGGTTTCCCCGATCTTGAGTTTCGTGGGAATGACGACCCGCAGCGGCTCGCCCTGCTGTTCCCTGTGATCGAGCTTCGACATCATGATGGCGAAGGCCCGCCCGCAGAGCTCGTCGATATTCTGCTGCACCGTGGTGAGCCTGGTCGTGTAGAGGCTGTACAGCGGGATGTTGTCGAAGCCGATGAGCGAGATGTCATTGGGAATGGAGATGTTGAGGCTGTGGGCCTTGGTCAGGACGCCGAAGGCCATCTGATCGTTCGCGCTGAATATGGCGGAGGGCCACTCCGGCAGGGTGAGGAAGTACTCGAGCGCGTCGATACCGGATTCGAAGCGCAGGTCCCCCCGGTATGCCAGCTCCGGCCGGAACGGGAGATTGTACCGTTCCAGGGTGTCCCGATATCCGCGGAAGCGCTCTTCCGCCGACGCCCAGCCTTCCGGTCCGCCGATAAAGGCGATGTTGCCGTGGTTCAGCTGCAGGAGGTACTCGGTAGCCTGGCAGCCTCCCAGGTAGTTGTCGCTGCTCACTTCGGAGACGAGGCCCCCCTCGTAATGCCGATCGATCAGAACGGTCTCGGCGGCCTGCTGTGCCTTCTGGATCGTCGGCACGGAGATCCCCTCGCCGAAAATGATCCCCGCGATGTGATTGTCCAGCAGATAGTCCAGAAAGATCCGCTCCTTCTCTTCGTTGTTCTCCGTGTCGCAGACGGTGAGGGGAATGCGCCGCTCCATGGCCAGGTGGCTGATTTTGCGGACGATCAGGGCGAAGAACGGATTGAGGATGTCGAACACGAACAGCGCGAGGCCCCAGCGCGACTTTGAGCCGAGGCGGGAGGCAAAGGGGTTGGGCCTGTAGCCGACCTCCTCCATCTTGCGCCGGATCCGTTCCCTGAGCGGCTCGGCGACCAGATCGGGGTTGTTCAGCACCCGGGACACGGTGGCCGGCGAAGTCCCGCACAGCTTGGCGATCTCGGTAATGGTGTAACGGCTCATCCTCCATCCCCTCGGTTCGAAACCGTTTTCAATTGATGAATCGTACAGCCCCCGGATAGACTTGTCAACCGATGCGGAGTGCAGCCCGGAAAAATGTGAGAGAAACTCATTTTCCGTTTGATTCACTCGCAATTCCATGTTATGCTGTGTGTGGGATGAAAGCGTTTTCAACCGAAGGGAGGATACCGTGACAGAGAGAATTCAGAAACTTCGCGACGAGCTTCTCGAGCAGGTGCCCGCCATCTGCCCGGAGCGCGCCGTCATTTTCACCGATTCCATGAAGAAGAGCGAGGGACAGCCGATCGTCAAGCGTCGGGCCCAGTCGCTGCACGACGTCCTGAACCGGATGACCATCTTCGTGCGGGACGGAGAGCTGCTTGTCGGCAACCAGGCCAGCTCGGTGCGCGCCGCGCCGGTGTTTCCCGAATACTCGACGGATTGGATCGTCAGCGAGCTCCGCGGTGAACCGTATCATTTCGCCGAGCGGCCCTGCGACCAGTTCACCTACACGGAAGAGGCCAGGGCGCAGATACTGCAGACCATCGACTACTGGAAGAACAAGACCCTGTTCAACAGCATCTGGAGCCAGCTGCCCGAACAGGCAAGGGTAGCCTGGGAGATCAACGCCATCGACGACACCTGGTGCACCGCCGCCGGTCTGGGCAACGTTCTTCCGGATCACGAATGGGTGCTGGCCGAAGGGCTGAACGGCGTAATCGCCCGGGCGAACAAGCGGCTGGAGGAGCTGGACCTCACCGAGCCCGGTGCGATCTCCCAGTACTGGTTCCTCCAGGCGGTCGTCACCGCGAACCAGGCGGTCATCAGCTTTGCCGGGCGCTTCGCCGACCACCTCGCCCGACTGGCCGGGGAAACGAGCGACGAGAAGCGCCGGCAGGAGCTGCTGACCATGGCGGAGAACTGCCGCCAGGTGCCCGCAAACCCGGCCGAAAGCTTCTGGCAGGCGATCCAGACCGTCTGGTTCATCCAGCTCATACTCCAGGTGGAGACCAACGGCCACGCCATCTCCCTGGGGCGCTTCGACCAGTACCTCTGGCCCTACTACGAGAGGGACATCGATTCCGGGCGGATCACCCGCGAGTTCGCCCTGGAGCTGGTGGAATCCTTCTTCATCAAGGCCAACGAGATCAACAAGCTTCGTTCCTGGCCGGACAGCGAGTACTTCCCCGGCTATCACCTGGCGGAGAACCTGGCGATCGGGGGTCAGACGGCGGAGGGCAGGGACGCGGTGAACGATCTCACCGACATCGTGCTGGAAGCCACCGCGGACGTCGGACTGACCAAGCCGTCGGTCTCGCTGAAGTGGTTCGAGGGCACGCCGGATGAGTTCATGCACCGCGCCCTGCAGGTCGTGCAGAAGCACAAAGGCGGCCAGCCGGCGCTGTACAGCGATCCGAGCGTGATGCGGATCCTGGAGAACATGGGTATCCCCAAGGAGGAGCTCTACAACTGGGCGCCGGTCGGCTGCATCGAAGCCTCCATCCCGGGCAAGTGGGACTTCGCCGCCAAAGGCTCGTGGCTGAACCTGGCCAAGGTATTCGAGATCACCCTCAATAACGGCACCGATCCGGCAACCGGGGCCACGCTGCTGCCCGGCGACGGAGATCTGACCACCTTCGAGAGCGCCGAGCAGATCATGGCCGCCTACAAGCGCCAGCTGCGCTACTTCATGGAGCTGCAGGTGATCGTGGAGCACATCAGCGACGAGATGCACATCCTCCACGACCAGAACGCGTTCCGCTCTTCCCTGGTCCACGACTGCATCGAGAGGGGCAGGTCGCTCATCGAGGGAGGCGCCCGCTACACCGCCGACGGAGGACCCACCGCAGGGGCCGCGACGGTGGGCGACTCCTTCGCCGCGATCCAGTACGTGCTGTTCGACAAGAAGCTGCTCACCCCCGTGCAGCTGATTCACGCCCTGAAGACGAACTTCGAGGATGAAAGCACCTCTCCCACCGGTCCGCAGATCAGGCAGACCCTGATCAACAAGGTGCCCAAGTTCGGCAATGACGACGACTATGCGGACAAGTGGACCGTGGAGATCGACGAGTTCCTGGGCTCGACGTACCAGAGGGAGTTCAAGAGCTCCCGCTACGGCAAAGGCCCCGTGCCGGCCGGCTTCGCCCTTAGCCTGAGCTCGGTCACCGGCAACGTCGCCTTCGGCAAATCCGTCGGGGCCCTGCCCGACGGCCGCAAGGCCGGCGCCCCGGTCAACAACGGCGTCTCACCGTCCAACGGCTCCGAGCAGCACGGACCGACCGCGGTCATCAGCTCCGAGGCCAAGCTGCCGAGCATCTGGTTCCAGAAGGGCTCGATCTTCAACATGCGCCTGTCCGCGGACACCCTCACGAGCGAAGAGGGCCGAAACCGCGCCCTTGCCCTGGTGAAGACCCACTTCAAGAACAACCAGTACCACATCCAGTTCAACGTGCTGGACGACGAGACACTGGTCGAGGCCCAGGAAAAGCCCGAGGAGTACAGGGACCTGATGGTGCGGATTGCGGGCTACAGCGCCTTCTTCACGCCGCTGAACCGGGAGCTTCAGAACGACGTCATCGAGCGGATGAAGTTCAGCATGAAGAAATAACGGGCGCCGGGCGGCCCTGCGGTCCCGGGGCCCTTCAGTCCCGCTCTACAGGCCGAGCAGGTGATCCACCTGCCGGCGCCAGGCCGTGTAGCCGCTGCGCGCCGCAGCGCCGCCGGCTTGCGGAGGCGCGGGCTGCCGCACCCGCTCCTCCAGGTTGAGGGCATCGATCTCCGCGGTTCCCCCGTACAGCCCTGCGCCGATCCCGGCCAGCAGTGCCGCTCCCAGGGCCGTGAGGTCGGCGGAGGCGAGGGTCTGCACGGGCAGCTGCAGGGTGTCGGCCAGCCACTGCAGAACGAACTCGCTCCTGCTGATCCCGCCGTCGGCCCTGATAGAGCTGCAGCTGATCCCCGTCTCTTCGGCGATCGCCTCCAGGATCGCGCGGATCTGGTAGGGGATGCACTCCAGAGTCGCCCTGATGATGTGGGCCTTGGAGCTGCCGAATCTCAGTCCCAGGATCGCACCCCGGGCATCCATCCTCCAGAAAGGGGCTCCCATCCCGGCGTGCGCCGGAACCATGCATACTCCCCCGGAATCGGGGACGCTGCAGGCGATCCCGTCGAGGCGGGAAGGGTCGTCGAACAGCCCCAGCTCATTCTGCAGCCAGCCCAGCACCGAGCCTGCGCTGACCACGATCCCCTCCAGGGCATAATCGGTGCGCCCCGGCAGGGCGAAGCCGATCGTGGACATGGCCGAGGGACAGAGCGGAGGCGCCGCGATGCCCGCGTTGATCAGGATCGAGGAGCCCGTGCCCAGGGTCGCCTTGGCCTCGCCGGGACGGTAGCAGCGTTCACCGAACAGGGCGGCGTGGGAATCGCCGATCACGGCGCTGATCGGTACGGGGGAGTCGAAGATTCCCTGGAAGTCGGATTCGCCGAAGGGGTTTGCAGAGGGGTATACCGACGGCAGGCGAAGCAGCGGGACCTCGAGGATCCGGGCCAGCTCCCCGTCCCACTTCAGGGTATGGATGTTGAACAGCAGGGTCCGGCAGGCGTTGCTCTGATCCGTGGCGTGCACCCGTCCGCCGGTCAGGCGGTGCAGCAGCCAGGTGTCCACGGTGCCGAAGCAGGCCTCCCCGGCCTGATGGGATGCCCGGACCGCCGGCACGGCGCGCAAAAGGGCGGTGAGCTTGGTCCCGGAGAAGTATGGATCCAGGATGAGCCCCGAGCGGGAACGGATCTCCGGCTCGGCCCCCGCCTGCTTCAGATCGCTGCAGATGCCCGTGGAGCGCTTGCACTGCCAGACCACCGCGTCGTGAAGCGCCCCGCTTCGATCCCACAGCACGAAGGTCTCCCGCTGGTTGGCGATGCCGGCGCAGGCTATCCGGCTGCGCCGTATGCCCGCCCGGCTCTCCAGCGTTTCCACGCAGTCGCTGACCGCCTGGATCACGCTGCGGTAGATCGCCTCCGGGTCCTGCTCCGCCTTCCCGTCCGGGGTGTAGCGGGTCTGCAGGGGAGCCGAGGCGCGGGCCGCCTCCCGGCCTTCCAGGTCAAACACGATGGCCTTGGTTGCGCTGGTGCCCTGATCGATCGCCAGGATGTACCGGGACATCTATGCCCCCGAGAGCAGCGAGCCCATCAGCCGCGCCAGGCCGGCCTGCGAGATCCCGTAGTGGCCCAGGATCTCCTCCTGGGAGCCGGTGACCGTGTACTCGTCCGGGATCGCCGCCACCCGGTACCGGGGCGCCAGGCCGGCGGCCAGCAGCACCCGCGCGCAGGCGTCCCCCAGGCCGCCGTGCTCGGAGTGCTCCTCCACGGCCACGATCGCAGCCGCGGACCGGCCCAGAGAGCACACCAGCTCTGCGTCCAGCGGCTTGATGGTGTGCATGCTCGCCACCGCGATCGACAGCCCTTCCGCGGCCAGGGCCTCGGCGGCGGCAAGGGCCCGCCACACCGTCTCCCCGCTGGCGATGAACGCCCCGTCGCTTCCCCGCCGGATGACGCGCCCCCTGCCGAAGGCAAAGGGTTCGTCGTGGAGCAGGTGGGGGAGGGGCTTTTTCCCCAGGCGGATGTAGACCGGCCGGCCCGCTGCCGCGGCGGCGCGCACCGCCTCGCGGGTTTCCCAGTTGTCCGCCGGCGCGCAGACGGTGATGTTATGGATGGCCCGCAGCGCGGCGAAGTCGTGCAGCGAGTGATGGGTGGAGCCCAGGGCGCCGTAGCTCACACCGGCGCTGATCCCCACCAGGACGACCGGCCGGTCGGAGTAACAGACGTCGTGCTTGATCTGTTCCAGGGAACGGGTTGCCAGGAAGCTCGCCGGCGAGACGGCGAACACCCTCCTTCCCCCCGCGGCCAGGCCCGCCGCTACCCCCACGAGGTTCTGCTCGGCGATCCCCACCTCTATGATCCGCTGCGGCATCCGCGAGGCGAACGCCGAGAGCCGCGCCGAGCCGCGGGAGTCGCTGGTGACGACCAGGAGCGACGGGTCGGAGCCGGCCAGCTCTTCGACCTGCTCGGCGAACACGTCCAG
>JAFGQJ010000142.1 GCA_016935715.1 Spirochaetales bacterium | reverse complement strand
GCCGGCGAGAACTACGAGTGGGGTACGATGTATCCGGGCTTTGCCCAGACCGCTCGGGAAGAGGGCTTCGATGCGGTGGCCCTGGTCTTCGAGGCCATATCCGTGGCGGAGAAGCAGCACGAGAAGCGCTACAACGACCTGCGGGCCAATATCGAAGCAGGGAAGGTCTTCAAGAAGGATAAAAAGGTGGTCTGGCGGTGCATCAACTGCGGATACCTCTACGAAGGTGCGGAGGCGCCCAAGAGCTGTCCCGCCTGCGCTCATCCCCAGGCTTACTACGAGCTGCTGGCGGAGAACTGGTAGGCTGCCTCATCCGCCTGCGCCCGACGGGCATACTGTCTCATGAATCCAGGCCGAGCTTCTGCAGCTTCGGTCTGATTAAAAACGTGCAGTAACCCGCTCTCGGGTTGTTCTGGTAGTAATCCTGGTGGTACCGCTCCGCCTCGTAGAAGGCGGTCAGCGGGACGATCTCGGTGACGATGGGCCGGTCGAAATCCGCCGCTGCCCCGGCTTTGGAGCGCTCTGCCGCCCGCGCCTGGGCTTCGCCGTGGTAAAGAATGATCGAGCGGTACTGCGTTCCCACATCCGCTCCCTGCCGGTTGACGGTGGTCGGGTCGTGAGCCTTCCAGAACAGGTCGAGAATTTCCTCATAGCTGATCACCTCCGGATCGAAGTGTATCTGCACGACCTCGGCGTGCCCCGTGGTTCCGCTGCAGACCTCCTCGTAGGTCGGATCGGCTTTGTCTCCGCCGGCATATCCGGATATCACCTCTTTCACACCGTCGATGCGCTCGTACACGGCCTCGATGCACCAAAAACAGCCACCCCCCAGGGTCGCGATTTCGCTGCCGTTCTCCGTGCTCATGTTCGTTTCTCCTCCTGACCGGTGTATCACCCTTCCGGGATCCGACCGTATCCAGAATATAATATTTATTATTGAATCAGTAAACATATCCCGTTTTTACGGCCTCCATCTTCCATGCCCGGAGGACCGCGATTGCCTGAAAACGTGATACACTAAGGTGATACACCGCAGCGATACTCCGGACGGGGGACGAGGCATGGAAACGCCTTCGCGGGCACCCAACTGCCTGCAGTGCCGTCATTTTCACGTATCCTGGGATCCGCGCTTTCCCCGCGCCTGCTCCGTGTTCCGCATCAAGAGCAGGAAACTGCCCAGCCATGCCGTGTACGAAGCAACCGGCCGCCACTGTCCAGCCTTCGAGAAGTCCCCGAAGATCAAGGGTTGACCCTTGTTCCCCATTGGGCCAGTTGATAGAATCAGGATGTCCAATTCCCCCGTTAATTCATTTTGAAACGTGGTGAAGCTATGCTGAAGATTCTGGCCAGCGCGGATTATCATCTGGGCATGAAGTTCGCCGGGTACCCGGACGTTCAGGGGGAGCTGGCGGAAGCCCGCTTTCTCTGTCTCCGGTCCCTGGTAGACACGGCCAACGAGCTGGGCTGCGACCTGTTCCTGATCGCCGGCGACCTGTTCGACAGGCTAAGCGTCTCAGCCGGTGATATTCGACGCGCTGCCGATCTGTTGAACGACTTCCACGGCCGGCTGGCGGCGGTGCTGCCGGGCAATCATGATTTCTACAGCGGGAGATCCAGCTCGCTGTGGTCGCGCTTCAGCGAATCCGCCGGGGATCGCATCCTGCTGCTGCAAAATCCTCGAGTCTATGATCTGGAGCACTACGATCTGGACATCCTCCTGTACGCAGGCCCCTGCGACAGCAAGCACGGGAAGAGCAGCGCCGTATCGTGGCTCGGGCGCAGCGCAGGGGAAGGGAAAACCGCCGCGGCCCGGGAAGGTGCTCTTCGAATCGGCGTGGCCCATGGAAGCATAGAGGGGGTCTCACCGGACGCGCAGGGAGTTTATTTTCCGATGAAGCGCAGCCAGCTCGATCGGGCTCCCCTGGACCTGTGGATCATCGGACACACCCACCGACAGCACCCATCCGAACAGGAGGGCGGGAACAGCGCTGCGGGGGCCCCGACGCTGTTGATACCGGGAACTCCGGAACCGGACGGATTTGACTGTCCCCACGGCGGAAAGGCCTGGATGATCGAAGCGGACAAACAAAAGCAGTTCCGCCTGCAGAGCCTGAGCACCGGTACGTACCGCTTCATTCGGGAAGAACACACGCTGGAGAGCGCCGAAGATCTGCGGAGACTGGCATCCCGGCTGCGGGAAGGGGAGCCGCAGAGGAAGCTCCTGCGGCTCAGGCTGAGCGGCCGGCTCTCCTCCGGAGAGCTGATCGAATGCCGCCGGCTGGCGGAACAGCTGCAGGAGTCCCTGTTTTTTGCCCAGATCGACGACACCGGGCTTCTGGAGAGGATCGGGGAGCAAACCGTAGAGACGGAGTTCACCGAAGGGTCCTTTCCCTACCGGTTGTTGAAAAAACTGATCGCGGAGCAGGATTTCGAAGCTCTCCAGACAGCCTACGCGCTGCTGCAGGAGCAAAAGCATTGATCCTCTCGTCCCTGGAGGTCGCCAGTTTCGGAGCTCTCGTCTCCATGCGGCTGGAGCTGCAGCCGGGTATGAATGTCATTCTCGGGCCGAATGAGGCGGGGAAGTCGACCTTGTTCAAAGCGCTGCAGCATCTCCTGTTGACCCCGGTACATCTCAATAAACGGAGCTTCCAGCAGCTGATCGGGCCCCTCCTTCCGGTCGGAGGCGGGGACACCGTGTCCTGCACCCTGGAATTCCAGGTGCAGGGCCAACGGTTCCGGCTCGCAAAAAGCTGGGGGGCGGATGCCTGGGCGGAGCTGCATCTGCCCGACGGTGCCCGGATCACTCGAGAAGAGGCGGTGGAGGCTCGCCTGCTGGAGCTCCTGCCGGTTCGGCCGGGCACGCTTCGAAACGTGCTGTTGACCTATCAATCCGGTTTGCCCGCCACCATGGCAGACCTGGAGGCGGACAGGGAAACGGTGCACGGCCTCTCCGACCTGCTGCACCGGGGGGTCCTGGATACAGACGGAGTCTCCGTGGGACGGTTCCAGGAAGCCCTGGACAGTCAATGCCAGGAGTACCTCAGGCATTGGGACCTGGAGCGCGGGCGCCCGGAGCGCAAGCGCGGAGCCGATTCCCGCTGGGCGCGAGACCGCGGCACGGTCCTGGAGGCCTTTTATGCACTCGAGGACGGCGAACGGCGATACCGTGAAATCAGCGAAAAGGAGGCATCCTTCGGCAGGTTGACCGAGCAGCTGGACGGCTGTGCACGGGAACTGGCCCGAAAGGAGGCAACCCTAGAGAGTGTCGAACCGGCGGCAAGAGCCGCCGAGCAGCGAAGTATCCTGGAGGCCAGGCTGAAGGAAACCGAGCTTTCCCTCAAAGCGGCTCAAAACGACTACGAGGCCTGGACCCGAAGCCTGCTCCGATCGCAGGACCTGGAAAAGGAGCTTCCCCGGCTGCGGGAATCGGTCCGGGATCTGGATCGGGAAAAGACAGAGATCCAGCGTTTTCAGGAAAAGAGAGAGCTCGTCGAGCGGCTCGAGCGCATCCGGGCCAAGGGGCAGCTTCTGCAGCAGGCGGAGGCGGAGCTTGAGAGCCTGCCACCCCTGCCCCGCGACCGGCTGGAGCAGCTGCGGCAGAGCGCTTCCAGCATCGAGCGGCTGCAGGCGTCTCTGAAGGCTGGAAACCTCTCTCTGAGCTTCCGCGCCCACCAGGCAATCGATCTGGCGACTCAGAGGGACATGGACAGTCCGGAGAAAAAGCATCTGCCGGCAGGCAAGGAGCTGATCCTCGAGGCCTCCGGGAAGATCGAGCTGAGACACGCCGACTGGAATCTCGAAGTATTCTCCGGAGAGGGGCAGTTCAAGGCGATTTCCGTGCAATACGAGCAGGCCCGCTCCCGGCACGAAAAACTGCTGGCCGAGCTGAATGTCTGTTCCCTCGAAGAGGCGCAGCAGGTCAGCAAGCGCTACGAGGATCAGCGCAGCAGGGTGCAAACGGCCGGAGCCGTCTACAAGGAGGAATTGGGGGATGACACCGTAGAAGCCCTGGAGCAGGCCTGCGGCCTCGATGCGCTTTCACCACCCGGTCGCCGGCTGGATCAGGTTCTGGAGGAGTTGGTGCAGACACGCAGCCGCTGCCAGGCCGCGGAGGCTGAACTGGAGGAAAGCAGCCGTACCGTCGAAACGCTGAGCGGGCAGTACGCGAATCGGGACAAGCTGCTCGATCGAATCGCGGAGCTCGGGGGCACCAGGCAGCAGCTGAGCGAAAAATCAACTGGCCTCGCTCCCCTGCCTGAGGGCTACGCCGATGCACAGTCACTGCTGGATCACTACGATCGGCTGAAGCAGGAGGTGGACTGGCTGAGACGGGACAAGATCCGCCTGGAGAGCGACTGCCGCAACGCCGAAGCTTCTCTTCCCGACGAATCGAGCGAAGAGGCCCGGCGAAGGATGGAGGACCTGCGTGAACAGTTCGAACGGCAGGTGAGCAAAGCCGAGGTGCTGGTTCGCATCCGGGAAGCAGCCCGTGCACTGCTCGCAGAGGTGGACGACGGGGTTTACGAACCCTTCACCACTCTCGTCGCTCGATACCTGGCCGCCCTGAGCGACAACCGCTATCGAAACGTGCCCCCGGGTGCGGCTCTGCCTTCCGGTGTGATTCGCGGCGACGGTCGGGTTCTGTCCTACGATCTGCTGTCGGCGGGAACGAAGAACCTGTTCGCCCTGGCCGTGCGACTGGCCATGGCGGAGTTCTTCCTCGGGCAGGGTGAAGGTTTTCTCGTACTCGACGATCCCCTGGTAGACCTGGATCCGCAGCGCCAGAGCCGGGCGGCCGAAGCTCTACAGGCCTTCGCCGGCAGGCAGCAGCTGCTGATCTTCACCTGCCAACCCGCGCATGCAGCGCTGCTCGGTGAGGCTCATATCGAGTTGGAAAGAACCTAGACTGTTTAACCCCTGAGATGGTAGTCGTAGGCCAGCTTCATGCCGATGCCGGGGTTGCCTTCCAGGAAATCGATGAGGTCGTTTCTCTCGACGGCGAAAACCGACAACGGCCCCTTGTGACGGACGCTGAATTCGGCCATCTCATCACCATGGATCCTGTACATTGCACCGATACAGTCCCCCCTGCCGAGAGTGGCAACGACCCTTCCCTCTTTGCCGACCTCCGCTTCTCCCTCCCGGATGATGAAAAACTGCTCGAGGGATTTCCCCTCCTTGATCAGGTACCCCGGTTTCTCGAAATCACGGGGTACCAGGATCGATTCCAGCCAGGTTTTCTGGTACGTGGTCAACAGCTGGAGGTAGGGACTGCCCTCCATGATGTTCCATGTTTCGATGCTCCGATTGGCGATCAAACGTCTCAGGGTTTTTTCGAAATCCGTGCCGTAGATGAAACTTAAGAATTTGTCCTTTTCGATGGCATAGAGCAGAACATCCGTCTCCGCCACCACGTCCGCGGTACGGGGAACCTCGCTGAGCAGGGCGACCTCGCCGAAATACTCATACGTGCCGAGAAGCTTCCGGCCGATCAATCCCTCCTGCTGGATGGAGACATTGCCGGTGCGGATGATGTAGAAGTACCTGCCGACCTCGCCCTTGCGGATGATGTGCTCTCCCTTGTCGAACTTACGGGCCTCGACGATCGTCACGAATTCCTGTGTTTTTTCCACGTTCAGACTCTCGATGAAATCCAGGTGCTTCAGGGCGTTGAGAATCATGTACGTCTTTTCGTAGGAAGGAGCCTTGGTCTTGAAATAGAGGGTGTTCTCTATCCCGAATGTAGCCAGGGTGAGGCTCGTGGTCTTGGGGAAATCCTTCCTTGCGATATGGTAGACCACCGTCTTCTTCTGAATTTTCTTGGGCAGCGAGTTCAGATACGCTATCGGGGTATGCAGGGGGGCGATCCCCGATTCATGGTAGATCACGTCACTGTCCCAGGGAAAGTTCTGCAGCTGCCGGTAGCGTTCGGCGCCGATTACCTCCTGGTCGAGCAGCTTCCTCTGCACGGCCGGATCCCCCTGATGGTCGGATGAATACACGAAGGTCTTGTCCTGGAACTCCAGGGTGAAACCGATGGTGGGGATGGAATGCAGCATGTAGTGGAATCCGAACTGTCCGCCATGGATGAACACGGGCTTGCCGACGTACACCTGTCGAAAATCGAACAGCCGGACCAGGGAGGAAACCGGTTCTCCGGTCAAAGAGGAGTATTTCTTGAGAAAGCTGCGCATCACGGTCTTTGTGGAATAAACCGTGATCTTGCCCTCCTCCAGTATTTTTTGGAGGGTGCCGGCGTCATGATCCGCGTGGCAATGCGTCAGGATGATGCTGTCGATCAGCTTGGAGTTCACGTTGGAGGACTCCAGCCACTCCGTGGAGTTGATGGGGGGATCGATCATGATGCCGGCGTGATTCAACCAGATGATATATCCCGAGGTGTTGGCCGTAGGATCGAATCCATGGCTGGGTCCCAGGCAGGTCACTCCGAACAGGGGCGGTTTGTACGGTTCCGGCAGCCGCTGTCCGATCTGATACATCGGCTTGCACGGAATGACGCCGGGGATGTGGGCGGTTTTCTTGCCTCCGAAGAACACTTCGTAGTCACCGTTCCGGTCGATCGAAATCGTTACCTTTCCGGTGGTGTAGCTGCCTTCGGCGAACAGAGACAGCTCGAGTATGTCCCGAAAACGGATCGTACCGCGAAAATACTTCATCTCGCTGCCCACATCGGGTACGTAGCCTCTTCCGTTTGAGCTCACCACGTCCCCTTCGATGAACAGCTCTTTGGGTCCGAAGATGGCCTCCTGCAGAGCTTTCATGAATCTCCCGGCCTGTCCCCGGGTGCAGATCACCCGGGTTTTTTTCTGCTGCAGGAAGAAATTGAAATAGATGGGGAACTCCAGATCGGCGAGATTGATCCCTTTTCGCCAGTCGAACAGCGCCCGGGGCAGAACGAAGATCCTTGGAACCGAGTTGGGCAGGGCCATGGTATCCTTGATCGTTTCCGGGGGCGAACCGAACTGGATATATCCTTCAGGAGAGTTGACCAGGTAGCCGCCCCGCGGCAGAGGCGTTACCGTCGCCTCCAGATTCTTCAGTGGTTCCATTTAGCAACAAATATAGAGCAGCTCATTTGAGTTATCAAGGCAAAAACGCCTTATACTTTGACAGCCGGCTCGAGAGACGGGGAGAAGCAAAACGGCGGATAGGGCCGTTGTGTTTCTTTGAAATGGATCATCCTCGTTCATCCCCTCCCGGTGCGCCTTCCCGGCTTCCCGGAGGGATTGCCCTCGCCGGCTTCCGACTGTTCGGGCGGTGGACACCGTTGTTTTTGCTCGGGCTGATCCATGCCTGCAGCCTCTACCCGTCCTCCCTGACCCTGACCGTGCATCTGCCTCCCCCTCCCGACCACTGGCAGACCGCCTTTCCCCGGCTCAGGTACAGGCTCGTCTATCCGCGCGATGAGACCGGTGATTTCGATCAGCTGCCAACCGACGGACGGACTCCAGTGCGCGTCGAGCTCCCCAAGGCTTGTTTTCTCCCGGTTCTGGCCTACCCGGACCCCGCGGCCGGAATCGGAGAGCTGCCCCCCGCTGGGGGCGTCTACCCCCTGGACTGCACCGCTTCCGGGCTCTCGCTGCTTCTCAGCTGGGAACAGGGCCCCGCCGCGGAAGCCCTGCGGCGCCTTTTGTCCAGCGGGGTGGATTGCTCGGCTGTGAACGTCGAACGCCTGAGGCGGGAGATGAGCGGCCGCTGCCGGGGAGATCCCTGGGCGCTCGATCTGGAGCATATCGGTGCACGCCTTGCTTCGGGGCAGTTCCGCCTGACCGACATCCGCCTGGCGCCCGGCAGGGATGTAACGATCGAAACGGGACCGGGCCGGTGGTTTCTGGAATCCCCCTTCCGCAGGCCGGTGACCGTGGAGCCGGAGGGCCTGCTCTCTCTGGAGGCCGTGCCCCTTGGAGCGCACTTTCTCTTTGACGGCGACAGCGGAGCCTGTTTGTTCCTGTACCTCGGGGAAGAAACACTGCTGTCCCCTACACCTGCAGAATGACCGCCGAGGTAAGGGTCTCGGTTCCCTGCCCGGTGCAGAGGAAGTCGTTCTCCAGACGTACACCCCCGTGTTCGGGATCGTAGAGTCCCGGCTCCAGAGTGAAAACCATCCCGGGCTGAAACAGCGCAGGATTCTCGGTGTCCTCCCCGGAACCGGTACGGCGGAACAGGGGCGCCTCGTGGGCGTCCAGTCCGATCCCGTGTCCCAGCGAGTGGGGCATGTGGAATCCGCGATCCTCGAAGTACTGCTGGACCCGTTCGCCCACGAACACCGGCTCCACACCAGGCTTGCAGAGCGATCGGGCCAGATCGTAGGCCTCCTGCACGGCATCGAGCATGGCCTTTGTTCTGGCTGCGAGGGACGGTCGCGCCAGGGTGAGGGTCACATCGCTGGTGTAGCCTTCGAAGCACACCCCGAAATCGATGATGGACAGCCCTGCGCCGATGATCGCCTCCGCGGTGAAGTTCGGAAAGCAGTGAATGGCGAAACTGCGCCGCGGCGAGGCGGCCAAGGTTTCGAAGCCCATGCCCTCCGCTCCCCGGCGCCGAGCCTCGGCTTCCAGGAAGAGCGCAAGCTCGAGCTCGCTCACCCCCGGCTTTTCGGCGAGAAGATCGGGCAGAACTCCGATCAGCTCATTCGTTATTCGGCAGGCCTTCCGCAGCGATTCGATCTCATCGGAATCTTTGATCATTCGCATGACGTTCAAGGTCTCATCGATCCCGCCCTGTCGGCATTCGATGGTGAGTGCGGACAGGGATCCTTTTAACTTCTGCACCAGGGGATAGGGGAGTGCCGCGGACAGCTCCGCCCGTCTGGCTCCACTTTCCCCCAGAACGGACCGGATGCAGGTGAAAAGAGACCGGGCGTAGCGTTCGAAGGGGATCAGCTCCCCGGCGGTGGCCAGCGAACGGGCCAGGGGTACGTCCCAGGCTACCAGCAGGCTCCGGCCATCGGCAAAGAGAAACAGCAGGCCGTCGGCGGGCAGGCCGCAGAGATAGCGCAGCGACCGGTTGCGCAAACCCTCGAGATCGACGATCACGCCGACCTCGATCTGGTTCGCCCTCAGGTACTCGACAAGCCTGCGCTGTCGACTGCGATAGAGCTGAGGATCGATCGTGGCTCGAGAGCAATCCACGGCCATCTGCCTCAAGCGGAACGCACGACCAGATTCACCAGCTTGTCGACGACTGTGACCACTTTGACCGGGCTCCGGCCGGCCAGGAGCTCTCGGATCCTGGGGTTTTCCAGGGCCTTGCGCTGCAGCTCCTCCCTGGACAGCCCGACGGGCAGGTCCTCCCGGGCACGGATCTTGCCGTCGATCTGGAACACCACGGTTACCGTCTCCTCCCTGGCCAGCTCCTCGTCCCATTCCGGGTAGGGCTGGAAGGCGACGGACGGTGTCTCGCCCAGCTTTTCCCACAGCTCCTCTGCCAGATGAGGCGCATAGGGGGCCAGCAGAAGGAGTAAAGGTTTCCACGCATCCCGATACACCTTCTCATGCCTGCCCGCCTCGGTGATGAAGATCATCATCTGGGCGATCGCCGTGTTGAACTGCAGCGACCCGGTGTCCGTCGCAACCTTCCGAATCGTCTGGTGCAGCACCTTGAGCAGCCGCTGAGGAGGCTCCCGATCGCTGATCTCCCGCTCTGACAGACGCCAGATGCGATCGAGGAAACGCTTGATCCCGGCGATACCCTTGGTAGACCACGGCTTGGAAACCTCGAGGGGACCCATGAACATCTCGTACATACGCATCGCATCCGCACCGTAGCTGCGGATGACGTCATCCGGATTGATCACGTTCCCCAGGCTCTTGGACATCTTGACGCCGCCCTCTCCGAGGATCATGCCCTGGTTCACCAGACGCATGAACGGCTCATCCGTGTTGACCACCCCGATGTCGTAAAGCACCTTGTGCCAGAATCTCGAGTACAGCAGATGCAGCACCGCGTGCTCGGCTCCCCCCACGTACAGGTCGACGGGCATCCAGTATTCCAGCTTATCCCGCGCGGCCAGGGCGGTGTCGTTGTGGGGGTCCAGATAGCGCATGTAGTACCAGCAGGAGCCGGCCCACTGGGGCATGGTGTTGGTCTCCCGCCGGGCCGGTGCGCCGCAGCGGGGACATTTGGTGTTCACCCACTCGTGGATAGCCACCAGAGGAGACTCTCCGGTGCCGGTGGGGGTATAGCTCTTGACCTCGGGAAGCTTGAGAGGCAGCTCGTCGTAGGGAACCGGCACGATTCCGCAAGCTTCGCAATGTACCAGAGGGATCGGCTCTCCCCAGTAGCGCTGGCGGGAAAAAACCCAATCCCGAAGCTTGTAGTTGACCGCTCTGCTTCCCAGATTCCGTTCCTCCAGCCAGCGGATGATTGCTTCCTTGAACTGCTCCGTGGTCAATCCGTCGAACGGACCGGAGTTGATGGCAATCCCGTCCGACGCGTCGGCTTCGGCCAGCTCGTACTCGGTTCCGTCACGGGACACGACCTGAACGATCGGCAGGTCGTACTCCACGGCGAACTCGAAGTCCCGCTGGTCGTGGGCGGGAACCGCCATGATCGCCCCGGTTCCGTAGGATATGAGGATGTAATCGGATATCCACACCGGTATCTTTTCGTCGTTCACCGGGTTGATCGCATACCCGCCGGTGAACACGCCCGTCTTCTCCTTGGCCAGGTCCGTCCGTTCCAGATCGCTCTTGAGCCGGGCCTGCCGGATGTACCGGTCCACTGCCTGCCTTTGGGCCGGGGTCGTCAGGGTATCCACCAGTGGGTGCTCGGGCGCCAGCACCATGTAGGTGGCGCCGAAAAGGGTGTCGGGACGGGTGGTGAATACCTCGATCGTACCCTCTCCGTCGACCAGCGGAAAATGTACATTCGCGCCCACGCTCCTGCCGATCCAGTTGCGCTGCATCAGCTTGAGGCTTTCCGACCAATCGAGCTTGTCCAGATCCGCGAGCAGCCGCTCGGCGTAGGCTGTGATCTTCAGCAGCCACTGCCGCAGATCCTTGCGCTCCACCAGGGATCCGCAGCGTTCGCAGCGCCCGTCCCTGACCTCTTCATTGGCCAAACCGGTCAGACAGGAGGTACACCAGTTGATCGGGACCTCCGCTTCGTAGGCCAGTCCCTGTTCCCAGATCTTGAGGAAGATCCACTGAGTCCACTTGTAGTACTCCGGTTCGTGGGTGGATATCTCCCTGTCCCAGTCGTAGGAAAAACCAAGGGCCTTGATCTGCGTGCGGAAGCGTTTGATATTGTCGTTCGTGGAGATCTTGGGGTGGATCCCGTGTTTGATGGCATAGTTTTCCGCCGGCAGGCCGAAGCTGTCGAAGCCCATGGGATGCAGAACGTGGTAGCCCTTCATGCGAAGATAGCGGCAGTAGATGTCGGTAGCCGTGTAGCCTTCGGGGTGACCGACGTGCAGGCCTGCAGAGGAGGGGTAGGGGAACATGTCGAGGACGTAAACCCGCTTATCAGGCGGAACGCCGGGATCCTCTTCGACCCGGAAGGTCTTGTTCTCCTCCCAATAGGCCTGCCACTTCTTCTCGATCCGGGCAAAGGGTAGAGCGCTCATGTCAGGGCATCTTACCGGCTCATCCGCGTGAGAGTCAATCGCAGGATCCAGCGCTCCCCGCCGGAGGGTCCGCGCTGCGCGGCAAACTAGGGCCTGATCCGGCGTCGATCCCTGGGGAACAGGGAGGCCTCTTTGACATTGGCCAGACCCAGGATCTTCTGGGTCAGCCGCTCCAGGCCGATGGCGAAGCCGCCGTGGGGAGGACAGCCGTACTTGAAGATCTCGATGTAGTCGGCGAGGGATGCCGGTTGCAGGCCGAACAGCTCGATATTCTCCAGGAGCATGGGATACTCATTGATGCGTCTTCCCCCGGTGGTGATCTCCAGCCCCCGGAACAGCAGGTCGAAGGACATGGTGCTGCGCGCATCGAGAGGATAGGTGTAGAAAGGTCGCTTTTTTCTGGGCCAGCCGAAGACGAACACCGCTTCCACGCCGTGCTCCTTCAGCGCCCAGTCGCAGAGGATCCGCTCGCCCTCGGGATTGATCTCGTAGACCTTCCTGCCCGCCAGCGTGCCGATCGTTTCCTTGGCCTGGTCGTGGGAAACACGGGGAATGCGGTCGAGCTGCTCGTTGGAGGGCACCGTGGCCCGCCACTGCTGCAGCACCTCGGCATTGTTTCGCTGCAGCCCCTCGAAGATGGTCTTAAGGATCCGCACCTCGAGATCCATCAGGTCCTGCTCGCTGTCGATCCAGGCGGTTTCCACGTCCAGCGACACGTACTCGTTGAGATGCCGCGGGGTTTCATGCTTCTCCGCCCGGTAGGCGCAGCCGATCTCGAACACCCGCTCCAGGCCTGCGGAAACCATGGCCTGCTTGTAGAACTGGGGGGACTGGGCCAGGAATACCCTGGTGTCGAAGTACTCCACGGCAAACAGACCGGTTCCACCCTCCGTCCCGGTACCGATGAGCTTGGAGGTCTTGATCTCGGTGAATCCTTCGCTGCGCATGTGCCCGGCGAAGAACTCGAGGATCGAAGACTGAAGCCGGAAGACCGACAGGATCTTGGGATTGCGGAGGCTTATCATTCTGTGTTCCAGAATCGTATCCAGGGATACCTTGTCCGGGTCCTGATTGACCGCCAGTGGCAGGTCCGCTTCCGCCCCGGCTATCAGCTCGAGCTCCGACACCCGGAGCTCGAAACCCCCTGGGGCCTTGTCGTTCCCGGCCACGAGGCCGCGGACCGACACCACGGATTCGAGGGTCAGCCGGGAAGCGGTCCGGGCGACGGTCTCGGATCCGGACCCCGAATCCACCACCAGCTGCGCCATTCCCGATGCATCCCGAAGCAGGATGAAGGAGATCTTCCCCAGCTCACGGATACGGTGCACCCACCCCCGGACCTCGATCTGCTCAGCCGCGTGTTCGCTGATCCGTGCGAGCATGATCCTCATCTGCACTCCTCCATCAGGTGGATCACCTCTTCCTCGGTCTCACAACACAGCAATGCCGCCAGCAGACGCGTGTAGGCGCTCTCGGTGGTCAGGAAACCCATGGGGACGGCTCCCTCCCTCCACAGCTCGTGGGAGGTGACGTAGCCGGAGAAATCCACGATCCCCTCCTGCTGGGAGGTGCAGAAGAAACGGACCCCCCTGGATTTGCCTTCTATAAAAGCTTTTCGCAGTGAAAAGGGGGACTCCCTCAGATTGGCTGTTCCCGTGTCGTAGAGCTCCAGGATGAAATAGCGCACGCCTGCGTTCATCAGGGCGATCAGATAATCCCCCTTCATTCCCGGATACACCTGCAGGATGCACACCCGGCTGATGGCCTGCTCCAGAGCCTCCCTCAGTCCGCTCCTGTCGGACAGGGTCAGCGGAGGAAGGGACAGGGAAGCGCTGGTAAAAACCGGCTTCTCGAGGTTCCAGTTCCGGAAAGCGTCGCGGGCGACCTTCTCGAACTTGACGTTCAGGGGAGAAAGAAGTTTTCCCTCCAGGCTGAGGTAGATCCCCGGAGCCTGCTCGGAAGCCGCCAGGATGGCCCCGCTGAGAGCCTCCTCCGCGTTTCCCGGATCGAGCGTCGCGGTCAGCACGACGGGCAGGGAAACATGAGGAAACAGCCAGAACAGGAGGGAGGCGGTGTAGGCCAGCGTGTCGGTTCCGTGGGCGATGACCAGCCCCGATGTATTCTCCAGCTTCAGATACCTGTCCTGTGTCGTGATCAGAGCCGCCCAATCCTGCGGAGTGATCTCTTCGCTCAGGATGCGGCTGATCTCGATTTCCTCGAAACGGATGCTTTTAGGAAGCCGCTGCTCCCCGGCCAGCTTCTCCACGACCTGCTTCAGGTCCCCGGCGGATATCTCCCCGCCGCCGCTGCGTTTTCCCCCGATGGCACCGCCCATGGACAGCACCTGGATCAGCGCCAGCTCGAAGCGGGCGCCCAGCAGCTCCTTGACCAATCCCGGTTCGGCCCTGCCCGAGGTTTTCTTCATGATCTGGCCGATCAGGAAGGCCATGGGCCGGGAATCCCCGCCCCGGATCTGCTCGACGGCTCTGGAGTTTTCTTCCAGTACCTGATCGACGACCGGTGTCAGCTGTTCGGGATCCGTAATCTGCTCCCAGCCGCGATCCTTGATGATCTGCAGGGGATCTCGATCCTCCTCGAAGACCGCCTCCAGGACCTGCTTGGCGATCTTTCCGTGGATGCGTCGTTCCGCCAGCAGCCGAAGCAGCTCGGCCAGCCTCCCGGGACTCAGTACGCAGCCTGCCAGGCTCAGGGCGGATCGCTTGAGGATTTTCTGGACATCCGCGGCCAGCCACAGGGCCGCAGCCTGGGGATCGGCGCCCAGACGGGCGGCCTCTTCGTAGTAGTCCGCCGTGCTCTTTTCCTCGCAGATGAACTCCGCCTGGGATTCCGAGATCCCGTACTGTTCCACCAGCCTCGCTTTGCGTGCCCGGGGCAGCTCGACCAGGGCCGCATCCACCGACGCCAGGAAATCCTGGTCCGGACGAAAGGGAGGCAGGTCCGGCTCGGGAAAATACCGATAGTCGAAGGCGCTTTCCTTGGTGCGCATGCCCTCGGTGACGTCCCGGTTCTCGTTCCAGAGCCGGGTTTCCTGGGTCACCGAGCCCCCGCGCTCCAGGATCTCTGTCTGACGCTCGATCTCGTAGTTCAGCGCCTTGCGCACGAATTTGAAGGAGTTGAGATTCTTGATCTCCACCTTGGAGCCCAGTCCCTGGCCTTCTAGGTTTACCGAAACATTGGCGTCGCAGCGCAGCGACCCTTCCTCCATGTTTCCGTCGCACACCTCCAGGTAGCGAACGAGACGGCGGAACTGCTGGAGAAACAACTCCGCCTCCTCCCCGACTTCCAGATCGGGCATGGTAACGATCTCCAGGAGAGGAGTGCCGGCCCGGTTGTAGTCCAGCAGGGACAGCTCTCCGAGGTGGATCATCTTTCCCGCATCCTCTTCCAGATGAACCTCTTTGATGCGCACCCGGCGCTTTCGCTTGCGATACTCCAGATCCAGGCTTCCCTCCACCCCGAAGGGGGACTCGAACTGGGAGATCTGGTAATTCTTGGGCATATCGGGATAGAAGTAGTTCTTGCGCTCGAAGATCCCGCTCTGGCTGAGCCGACAGCCGAGGGCTCTGCAGACCAGGTAGGCCTGCCGCACCGCCTCTTCGTTGAGGGTCGGCAGCACCCCGGGGTAGCCCATGCATACCGGACAGATGTTGCTGTTCGGCTGCTGCCCGAAGGCAGCCCGGCAGGTGCAGAATACCTTGCTCTCGGTCAGCAGCTGTATGTGAATCTCCAGGCCGATGAAGGACCGATACATCGGATCTACCTCCTCCCCCGGCCGGTTCGCCGAGCTCGTTCATTCTTCCCGTCTCCCGCCCCCCCCGTCCCGGTGGGCAGGTACAGAGGGCAGGGCGGAACCGGGAACTTCCCGGCGAAGCGCTCACAGGCCTGGAAGAGCCGCTGCTCGGCAAAGGGGGGCGCCAGGAACTGCATCCCGATCGGTAGACCCTTCTCCACCGAAGCGGGAAAGCTCATTGCGGGCAAGCCCGTCATGTTGGCGGAGCAGGTGAAGATATCCGAGAGCTTCTGGGAAAAGGGATCCAGCCCCTCGCTGCCCCACTTGAAGGGCCCGCAGGGATACACGGGCATGAGCATCAGATCCACCTCCGAAAAAGCCTCGGCGAATTCCCGGCGAATCGCCGTGCGAATTCGCTGCGCCCGCAGGTAGTACTGATCCTGAAAGCCCGAACGCAGCACATAGGTTCCCAGGAGGATGCGCGTTTTGACCTCATCCCCCAGGCCACGGCTGCGGGACAGCCGGACCAGCTGCTCCGGATTCCCCGAAAATTCAGCCGCGCGGGTCCCGTAGCGGATGCCGTCGAATCTCGCCAGGTTGGCGCTCGCTTCGGCGCAGGCTATCACGTAGTAGGCGGAAACCAGGTACTCCAGAGTCGGCAGCTGGATCGGTTTCAATTTGAACCCGAGATCTTCGAGCGCCTCGATGGTTTTCTCCCAACAACTTTGCACCTCCTCGCGCAGAGTGATCGAACCGAGTTGGGGCACCCCTACCGTGAG
>JAFGQJ010000024.1 GCA_016935715.1 Spirochaetales bacterium | reverse complement strand
CCGTATACAAATGTTTCCGCCAGGTTCCTGCCCTGATCAGCCAGCGGTACGGCTTCCGGCCGTTCCAGATACTCCCGCAGCATGGTGAAAAACCGGTCCAGCTGATTGAGCATGGCCACGGCTTCATTCTCCTGTTTATTGGTCGATATCTCCTCCTGCGCCTCTTCTCCGGTGTAGGTCTGCTCGAAGGAATCGTTCAAGGCGGTGAGAAAGGGAAGCAGGTTGAGAGCGGAGAAGGTCTCACGGGTTCTCTCCAGATCCTCCGCCTCCTGCAGGAGCAGGCCCCAGGTTGAAACGAACTCCCGATCCAGTTTGAGATCGATGGTGTGAACGTAGCTCATCAACCGGGGATTGGCGCGGACCTCCCGGGCATAGGATTCGGCCGCGCGGATCATCCGCTGCCGATCCGAACCCTCGATGGTGATCATCACCACGGTCCCACCGTGGAACAGCTCATCCACCTCCTCGAAGCTCTTCACCTGGGGATTGTCCTCCGGCAGGAGGTCCTTGATCTGCGTTCTTACCTCGATGGTGCCGGCAGCGACTAGGCTGAGCACGAACAGCACCAGACCAGCGATCGGAATCACCCTGTGGCAGCGGATCACGAAGCTCGCCAATCCGCCCATTATCCTCTCTTCGAATTTCATTCCGTACCCTCCCTTCAATCGGCTGGCGGGCTGCACATCGGTTTGAACCAACCGTCAGACCGCAGTTGATGATGAAGGCTGCGATGTCTTCCGGCCCCCGCCGCATCAACATACCGTAATACCGTGCGCCGATATCGAAACCGGCCAAAAGTATGGTTGGGGTATGGTTCACTCATCACTGCCCTCCCGACTGCGCACCAGGGACAGCAACGCCGGAAGAAGCACGATGGTAGCAACCAGGCAGGTGGCAATCCCCAGAAACAGGATGGTGCCGATCGAGGCGATCGAAGGGAAGGAACCGATCAGGGCCAGGGAGCCGAAGCCGATGATCGTGGTCAGGGCAGAGAGAAAAACCGCCTTGCCCGTAAACCGGTACACGGTTTCCAGGTCCCTCTCCACCCGGAAGCGGTGCACGATGTGAATCCCGAAGTCTATGCCCATGCCGATGACCAGGGGGATCACCGCGATGTTGATCATGTTCAGCTTCAGACCCAGGAGCGGGTAGATGCCCAGCATCCAGATCATGCCGGCCAGAAGCGGTACGGCGGCCAGGATCGCGTAGCGGAAGCTGCGGAAGGTGATGACCATGACCGCGAAGACGACCAGAAAGATGTAGAGGGCGGCCTTTTTGGAACCGGTCTCTACATCCTCGGACCAGGATACCATTACGGGCACCCAGCCGGTGATCTTGGGAGAGATCCGAGCCATCCGCTCGTTGAAGCGAAGCATCCCTTCCTTGCTGATCGTCGCCGATTTCACCGGGTAGGCGAAGACGAGGTTCCGGCTGCCTCCCTCCTCGAGGAACTGCTTTGCGTACTGATCCGGCAGGTCCTTCAGCCTGATCTTGCGGTCAACCCGGGACATGTCCTCCACGATCCGATCCATTTCCGCTGCGAAGCTGCGATCCACCGCCGTCAACGCCCCGGCCGCTGCTTCCGGATCCTCCTCGATGAGCCGGATCACCTTCTGAAACACCTCCGCTCCGGGTTCACCGACCTCCGCACCGAAGATCTCCCGGATTATCCGGTTGCGTTTGACCACGATCTTGTTGTTCTCCCCCAGGCCGGCCACGGAGAGATCCCCCATCTCGATGATGTTCCACTCCAGGCGCTGTACCTGGTAGGCCAGCTCCTCCATGCGCTCGGGGGTGTAGGGATAATCGGGAACGTAGCGGGGGCCCATGGCCCGTATCCTGCGGATCTCGTCCAGCCGGGCCACCTGCTCGCCGTCGGAGGGAATGAAGCGGGCCACGGAGCTGACCTCGGCGATCAGGGACTCCTGCTCCAGCGCCTCCTGCAGCTCCCGCGCCTCCTCCACCGAATCCGCCACGGCCATGGCGGACATGATGTTGACGTCGAACTCGTCCAGCACTCTGTAGTACATCCTGATGGATGTCATCTGCGCCGGCTCCAGTTTCATGATGTCGTATTCCATGCGATTGAAGAACGCAGCAGCCAACAGACCGGCGGTCACCAGCAGGCCGACAGCCAGGGTTATCCATCGGTGGCGGAAGGCGGCCGCGCCCAGCCGGGCGAGAAAGCGGTATTCCGCTTTGGGCAGCCGGCTCCTGGCCGGGTCCCGCTTCACGAACCAGAACAGCAGGGAGGGCAGGATGAAGAACAGGGCGACGAAACAGCAGATGATTCCCATGCCGGCCAGCACACCGAACTCCGCCAGGGCCTTGGAGCCGGTAGCCGCCATGACGAAAAAACCGATGGCCGTGGTCAGGGCGGCGAGGAAGGTGCCCATGCCGGAGCGGACGTACGTGCTGCGCAGCGCCTCCGCCGGCTCCAGACCGGAGGCCCGGTAGGTCGTGTAGTTGGTGACCAGCTGGATGCCGTAGTCGATGCCCAGCCCGATCAGCATCACCGCCATGAAGCTGGTCAGCATGGTGATCTCCTTGAAGGTCACGCCCAGCAGGCCGTAGGTGTAGGCGATGCCGAAGACCAGGACGATCAGGGCGAACACCACCGAGCGGATCGGATTGAAGGAGAAGACGAACAGCAGCAGGATCACGGCCAGGGCGACCAGAGCCGGAACCAGCATGTCGAAGCCCATCGCCGCCTGCTCGTCCGCGCCGATGGCCACCTCCCCGGTATAGGCTATGACCAGGTCCGGAAAAGCTTCCTGGATATCCCGGCGGATCTTCTTGATCTCCGCGGTCATGTCGATCATCTTCTGGATATCGTCGATGGAGAAGTTGGGAAGAATGGAGAACAGCAGCATGCCGTTGTCCGGGCTGAATCCGTACAGGTCGCCGTACATGAAAGTCCGGGCCAGCTCCTCCCCGGTCCGCTCCGCATCCACCACGGCGGGGTTTTCCAGGTACTCCCGGAGCAACCCGAAGAACGCCTCCAGCTGATTCAGCATGGCCACGGCCTCGCTCTCCTGCCGGTGGGTGGAGATCTCCTCCTCCGCTTCCTCGCCGGTGTAGGTCCTTTCGAAGGAGTCGTTCAACGAGCCGAGGAAGGGCAGCAGGTTCAGCTCTGCGAAGGTTTTCCGCGACTGCTCCAGGTCTGTGGCCTCTTGCAGCATCAGTCCCCACTGGGTGAGGAAAGAACGATCCATCTTCAGGTTGATCGTCTTCACGTACCGCATCGCCTCGGGGCTCTGGCGCACGGCGGCCGCAAAGGCTTCCGCGGCTTCGCCCATCCGCTGCTTGTCCCGCCCTTCGACCGTTATCATCAGGGACATGCCGCTGTTGAAGGTCTCGTCGATCTCGTGGATGCTCTTCACCTGCGGATCATCGAAAGGAAGCATGTCCTCCATCTGCGTGGTCACCCGGATGTTCTGGGCGGCGACCACGCTCAGAACCAGCAGAACCACCGCCGCGATCGGGATGATCTTGTGATGGCGGATCACGAAATCTGCGATTGCCCCCATGATCCTGCGTTCCAGCTTCATGTGCTCCTCCTTGTCATCAGGCGTTCGCGGAAATACCACAGAAAGCCGTCGACGAAAGCCCTCCGTGATTTATCCCGGTCACAGCCATAGCGCTCACACCACTTGTGCGAAAACAGGGTGTACCCGATCAAGGGGAGGGAAAGCATGAAAAATGTCTCGTGCATTCCCTCGAGACCCCGATCGAAAGCCCTGACCGTTTCGATATGATGTGCTTCGGCGCTGGCCACCACATCCAGGGCCGCCGGGGATCGAAAGTCGAACAGCTCGAGTATGGGATCCTGTCGTGGGTTCTTGATCGACTCCATCAGCGCAATGGTCACGATTCTCCGGTTCTCCTCCATGAAGCCGATCATCTCCTCCATGATGGAGTCCAGTTTTTCCGTAAAGCAGCCGGCGTATCGCTCGAATAAACTCTTTTTGAACGCCACCCCTCTGGCAACGAACTCTTCGAGCATGGTCTGCAGGATCTGCTCTTTGTTCTTGAAGTGGTAATAGATGACGGACTTGCGGATCCCCACCTTCCCGGCGATCTCCTCGATCCCGCTTCCCTCGAACCCCTTGACCGCAAAGAGCTTCTCCGCTTCCCTGAGGATCCTCCGCCTGGTCGTCCCTGCCGTTTCCCCGCCCCTCCGACTCATCTTCCGACTCCTCATTTGGATATATATCGAACGTTCGTTCTAATTCTAACACGGAGAGGGTCGGATGACAACACTTTTTTCACTTTTTTTCGGTGATTTCGCTGAAAAGCGGGACGGTCAAATAATCCGCGACTACCCGTTCAGGTGGTGTCCGATGAGCTCTCCGCTGCTGCCTCGATCCCGCTATAGAGCGTCGAAACCGCGCGACCCAAATCCTCGCGGTGCAGGATGAACAGAACGGAGATCTTGGAAGAGCCCTGATCGATCAGGCGCACGGGGATATCCTCCCGGCTCAGGAGGTGGAGCAGGTCGGCCGTCAGAGCCGGCCGGGCCGCAATCCCCTCCCCCACCACGGCAACCGCGGCCATGTTTTCGAGGATCTCGAGCTGGTCCGGCTCCAGCTCCTCCGCGATCGCCTCCTCCAGCAGTTTCCGCTTTTGCCCGAGATTCTTTTCGAACAGCACCACCGCCAGGCTGTCCACCGCCGCTCGTTCCCACTCCCAGGCGATACCCTGCATGGCGAGGATTTCGAAGACCCTGGAGCGGTGACGTGGGTCTTTACGGAGCAGGAATTTCTCGATGTACAGGAGCCCCAGGCCGCTGCGCCCGGCTACACCCGCGACGGGGCGGAGCCGGCAGTCTCTTGCAGGCAGGATCACGGTCCCGCTGTCCTGGGGGCGATTCGTGTTTCGGATCTGGATGGGGATCTTCTCCCGGTACACCGGCAGGATCGCCTCTTCGTGCAGCACCTTGGCTCCCATGTAGGAAAGCTCCCGTATCTCCCGGTAGGTCACCTCCGCCATGGGCCGGGGATCCTCCACGATCTGCGGGTCGGCCATGAGGAGGCCTGAGACGTCCGTCCAGTTCTCGTACACCTCGGCGTGCACCGCCCTGGCCACGAGCGCTCCGGTGATATCCGAACCTCCGCGGGAAAAGGTCTTGATCTCCCCCTTCGAATCGACGCCGTAGAATCCGGGGATCACGAACAGACCGGGCGAGCTCAGCCTGCGGGCCGTCGTTGCGTAGCTCGACTCGTCGACCGAATCGTTGTCATCCAGCCGGATGATCCCGGCGGCGTCGACGAAGTCGGCTCCCAGGTAGTCGGCCAGCAGGCGGGCGCACAGATACTCGCCCCGGGATGCGGCCAGATCCGCGGAAGCGCCGGAGTCCAGCTGGCGGCGGAACTCCTCCAGCCAGCCTTCGATCTCGGCAGCAGCGCCCAGCTCCCGGGCGATCCGGAGGTACCTGTCCCTGATCGTCTGAAAGGGTTTGTCGCAGGATTCGCCCCGGGCGGACATAGCCTGGCAGGCGTACAGGAGGTCCGTTATCTTTTCATCCCCGGGAGCTCTCTTGCCGGGGGCGGAAACCACGACGTAGCGCCGCCGCGGATCGGAGCGGATGATCGACTCGGTCTTTCTGATCTGCCGGGCATCCGCCACGGAGCTGCCGCCGAACTTGGATACGATATCACCCATCTTTTTCAAGGCTAAATCTACAAGGAAAGGCCGTACCCTGCCAAGCATCCGGCAGCCGCACGGGGGGGACGGGGGGCTGCTAGCCGCGCAGCCGGGTCAGCGCCTCACGCAGACGGTCGATTCCCCGGCGGCACTCGTCGGTCGAGCAGGAGTAGGCAATGCGCAGGTGCCCCTCCCCCGCGGTGCCGAACACGCTTCCTGCCACCGTGGCGATCCCGTGCTCCCGCAGCAGGTAATCCGCCAGCTCCGCCGAGCTCTTGCCGAAGCTGCGGATATCGGGGAAGGCGTAGAACGCCCCGGTCGGCTCGGCCAGGGCCACGCCGTCGATGCCCTTCAGCCCGTCCACGATGATCTGCCGGCGCTCGGCGAACGCTCCGACCATCTCGTCGACGCAAGTTTGATCGCCGTTCAGCGCCTCGGCGGCCCCGTGCTGGATGAACGTGTTCACGCACACCGTGGTGTACTGCCGCACCTTGAGCAGAGCCTGGGTAAGCTCCGGGGAAGCGACGGTCCAGCCGAGCCTCCAGCCGTCCATGCTGTAGGTCTTGCTGAACCCATTGACGATGATCGTGCGCTCCGGCATCCCCTCGAGGGAGAAGATGCTGGGGGCAATCTCCTCTTCACCGTAGTAGATCCGGTTGTAGATCTGGTCCATCAGCACCAGCAGATCGTTCTTCCTGGCCAGATCGGCAAGGGCTTTCAGGTTCGTCCGGCTCTCCACGCAGCCGGTGGGGTTTCCCGGAGAGGTGATGCAGAGCATCTTGGTGCGCCCGGTGATCCTGGAGGCCACCGCCTCGGGCTCGAGGGAAAAGCTCGCTTCCGCCCGCGTCGGCACCTCGACCGCCCTGCCGCCGGCAAGGGCGGCGCAGGACTTGTAGTGATGCCAGTTCGGATCGGCCACCAGGACCTCGTCTCCCGGATCTACGAAGGCCAGCATCGCCACCATGATCCCCTCGTTGGCCCCGGACATGACGATCACCTGTTTCTGCCAGTCCACCGACACCCCCGTGTCGAGCCTGGTTCGTTCGGCGATCGCCTTGCGCAGGGAGGGAATGCCCAGGTTCGGCGCGTAGTGCACTTCCCCCCGCTCGAGCGCCGCGGCTGCGGCCCGCTTGATGTGTTCCGGCGTATCGAAATCCGGACGACCGATCTGCCAGTGAATGACATCCCGGCCTTCCGCCTCCATTGCCCGTACCGCCTCGAAAACCTTGCGGATCCCGGAAAATGGAACGGTGCGAACCCGATCCGCGGTCAACTGCTCGACAGATTTCGCCATCGATCTCTCCTTTACCTGGTTCCGGCGTAGAACTCCACCCGGTGCTCGAGCCTGTTCACCAGCTCCGAAACGGCGTAGGCGAACAGAAAGATGAAGATGACCAGGGCCCAAAACCGATCCATCAGGAAGTTGCGGGAGTACAGCTCGAAAAGCTCGCCGATTCCCATGATGGCGATCAGCAGCTGGCCGACCACCACGCCTCGCACTCCACGGATCATCCCCAGCCTCAGGCCCGCCAGAATCTCCGGCAGGGCTGCCCAGAAGATCACCTTGGTATAGACCTCGATCTTTTTAGCCCCGAAGGAACGGGTCATCTCCAGGAGCGAGGGGTTGATGCCCTTCACTCCGGCCCGGGTATCCAGGGCGATGATCCACACGGAGAACAGCACGACCGTCACCACGACCGTAGCCTGGCCGAACCCGACGATCACCATCAGGGCCGGCACGATGGCGGTCAGCGGCGCGCTGACGAAGACGTTGACCCACATCCCCAGAAGCCTGTCCACGAACTTCACCCGCCCCATCAGCACGCCAAGGGGGATCCCGATCACGACGGCCAGCCCGACTCCGGTGGCGAAGGCCTGCACGCTGATCCCCAGGGCGTCATAGAATTTCCTGCTGGTGAAGAGGTTGACCAGGGCTTTCAACACGTCCAGGAAAGGGGGAATGAGGAACAGCAACTCCAGCCTGCCGATCACTTCCCAGAGAAGCAGCCAGACCACGAGTGCAAAGACCATGGGAATGCGCTTTCCGAAAATCACCATGCCGTGCCTTCCTGTCCCTCAGACCAGGTACTGCTTGAGGATCTGCCAGAGCTCTTCGACCACGTCGAGATACTTGCGATCCCGCCGGATATCTTCCACGTTCTCCACCCCCTCGAGCCGGGTATCCACGACCCGCATGACTTTGCTCGGCCGAGGACTGAGCAGGACCACCTGGTCGGAGACGTACACCGCTTCCTCGATGCTGTGGGTAACGAAGACCACGGTCTTCTTCTCGATCTTGAGAAGGTTCAACAGGTCTTCCTGGAACTTCCTGCGGGTCTGCTCATCCACCGAAGCAAAGGGCTCATCCATGAGGAGGATCTCCGCATCGACGGCGAGCGCCCTGGCCAAACCGACCCGCTGCCGCATCCCCCCGGAAAGCTCGTGGGGATAGGCATTGTCGAAGCCCGTCAGTCCCACCTCGTCGATGTACCTTCGGGCGATCCGGTAGCGTTGCTTCTTGGGCACTCCCCGCAGCTCCAGGCCGAAGGCGACGTTGCGGATCACCGTGGCCCAGGGCATGAGCGCGAAGTCCTGGAAAACGAACGCCCTTTCCGGTCCCGGGCCCTTGATCGGCTGCCCTTTGATCCGCACCTCCCCGTCGGTCTTGTCGAGAAGTCCGGCGATGATCTTGAGCAGGGTCGTCTTGCCGCAGCCGCTGGGCCCGAGCAGCGTGGTGAGCTCCCCCTTCGGGATCTTCAGATCGATGTTGGCCAGAGCCTCGACTCCGCCGGCATAGATCTTCTTCAACCCGTTTATTTCTATGATGGTGTTGTTTTGCATGGTCGAACGTACCTCTTTTCGGTAGCTGTTACGCGGCCAGACGCTCGCGCCTGAACAGCAGGGCCTCCAGCCATTGCAGAGCGCTCACGACGATCGTGGCGAACAACACGATCGCGACGATCGATGCGAACATCTGCGGATACAGGGCCAATGCACGGTAGTAGGTGATCAGATCACCGATCCCCGTGGGGGTGATCAGCAGCTCGGCCAGCACGATCCCGACGAATCCGGAAGCAACCCCGAGCCGCAGACCCGCGAAGATCAGACCGCTGGCATCGGGAATGATGATCTTGAAGATCTGCTGGCGGCGATTGCCCAGAAAAGACTTGCTCATCTGAACGAGGGTGGGGCTGGCATTGCGGATTCCCTTGTAGGAGTTCAGCACGATCACCGGTGCCGCCATCAGTACCACGGCCAGCACCTTGGCCACGAAGCCGATCCCGTACAGGAAGGTGATCAGGGGAATCAGGGCCGCCATCGGAGCGCTCTGCACGATGATGAAAACCGGCAGGGTGAACCACTCGAAGGTGCGGTACAGGCCCATGAGGATGCCGAAAAGGATACCGGAGGTCCCGATGATGAGCACTCCTACTGCGAGAGGTTGAAGGGTCACTGCGAAAGCTGCGGGAAGCGTTCCGTCGCCGATCATGCGAAAGAAGGCTGCCGCCGTAGCGCTGAAGGTGGGAAAGGCGATGCTGATCGGTTTTCGTCCGGCCAGCTCCCAGGCACCGAATACGAGAACCAGGGAGAGCAGTTTCCACAGAAACCGCAGATTGAAACCGGTCTTT
>JAFGQJ010000141.1 GCA_016935715.1 Spirochaetales bacterium | reverse complement strand
ACATCCGGAGGCAGAAATTTCAACGCCCGGATATACAGCTCCTTCGCTGCTTCCTCCACCAGTTGATAGTCGAACTTACCCACTGTCTCTCCCTTTGTGTGCTGCCGATAGAACCGTCACGTCCTCTCCCGGCTTCGCCCCGTCAGAATACCGTGCTTTTCCCTTCTAATGCAATCTGCCCGGCGATACTACCGCCCGATGAGCTCGTCTACCTCCCGCTGCAGCCGGGCTTTGGCCTGCTGCAGAACCTGACGGCGAAGGCTCTGCCGCTCCACTGCCTGCTGAAGCGCCTGCCGCCGCTGCCGGCACATCCTCCCGGTTTCCTCGGGCGCAACCGCTCCGCGGGAATCGTGGGCCGCTACGAATGCACCGGGGTCCAGGGCCGATCGAATCTGTGTGTCGCTCAAACCCAGAACGTCACCGGTGACCAAACTGGCGGCCTCATCCACGAGCGGAGCATCCACCCGGTCTGCTGCAATACTGCGCTCGTCCGCCAGCCGTACGACGGTACCGGTGATATGGTGCGCACGCCGGTAGGGAATCCCCCTGGTGCGGACGATGAGATTGGCCAGCTCGGCCGCCGAGGAGAATCCGCTTTTCGCCAGCTCCAGCATGCGCTCTCTTTGAGGAACCACGGTTGAGAGAAAACCGCCCAGAATGACCAGATCCTTCTCCACGATACACAGCGCCTCCAGCAGCGGATAACGTATGCGCAGCACGGCCAGCATGTCGCTGAACGGTTCGTTCTTGGGCAGAACCGCCGCTTCCTGCAGGCAGGCAATGACCTTGGCCGAATCCAGACGGATCCGCTCCAGCTGCCCGCCGTAGTTCTTCTTCTGAGGCATCATGCTGCTGGTGTCGCTGTACGACTCCGGAACCCCCAGCATCTTGATCTCCTCCATTCCCCAGACCTGCAGATCCAGTGTGAGACGGCTGACTGCGATCATGACGTTGGCAAGGGCTGCCAGAGTACTCACGGAAAAATCGGCCGATGCAACACAGTCGTTCGTGTTTTCCAGCACGCCGTCGAAACCGAGAAGTTGCGCCACCAGATCCCGATCGATCGGCCAGCTGCTGCCGGCCAGGGCGCCGCAACCCAGGGTACTCTGGTTGGTACTGACGTAAGAGCTCTCCAGTTCCCCCGCCGCCCGCATCAACGGATCGTGTACGGACAGCAGATAGTGCCCGAAAGTCGTGGGCTGCGCCTGGGACATGTGGGTATAGCCGGGCATCACCGCATCCAGATTGGCGGTCGCCACGTCGAGCAGGCACTTCAGGAATCCGAGAAGGGAATCCATCGCATCCAGAATCTTGTCGCGGGCTTTCAGCCGCGCGTGCGGCTCCGGCAGGGTTTTTCCGATGTTGATGTTTCCCGCCAGATCCTCCCCTATCCGCTCGCTCAAACGTTTCTCCAGCGACCAGATGTTGAAGCTGCTGGAGGGCGTAAAAACCGGTCTCGAGGAATCCCGGGCCGATCCGTCCCGCTCGAGCTCCACGATCGCTCGCAGCAATTCGGCTCCCTGCCCGCGCTCGATGATCCCCTGGCGAATCAGCATCACCACCCAGGATTTCTCGCTGTAGAAACGAGTGTCCGTAAAATCCTTGATCAGCTCCAGCTCCTGCTCGGCTCGCTGCTCGGCGGACTTGATGGTCTCGGAAAAATCCTCCAGCACGCGCACCGACCGGGGGCGCTTTCCTTTTATGACAGACAAACTGATACCTCCTCAAAGCGTTTTTTATTCATGATACATGCAATCACATCAGCCCAACCGCCGCTCGCGCGGAAAACGCACATTCACGGGTCGAACCACGCCCTCAGGCAGAACCGTATCTACTGGAAAGTCAGCTCGCTGTAGGTCCTCATCATGGCCTCAACGTTTGCCGGTGGAACGTTCATCTCCACCGGGATATGACCGGTGTATCCTCCACCCGGTGATTTCAAAGCGTCGAAGGTGCCGCGTACGTGGGCCTCCACCTCCAGCGGGGTTCCGTGAATCAGCACTCCCTGGCGCTCCAGATCGGGGCGAATACAGGTGCGTCCTGCAAAGATCCGGGCAAGCTCGGTTTTGTCCATGAGCGGTACCTGGGGATTGATCTCATCGAATCCGCAGTCGATAAGATCCCCCAGAATCGGCAGTGTGTATCCGCAGGTGTGGTAGTGGGCAAAGAACCCGCGATCATGGATCGCCTCCGCCAATCGAGTGTACAGGGGTTTGAAAATCCTGCGCCATTGATCGGGATCGATCATCAGCGCCTGCTGGCTGCCCCAGTCATCCGAGATGAAAATTCCGTCCAGGTCGTGATCTGAGAGGATCCCGATCCGTCGGAGAAGAAACTCCAGAAGCATATCCAGGAGACTGAAAAACTCCGGTCTCTGCTCCGCTACGTCGATGAGCGCGTTTTCGGCACCCCGCAGATACGTGTGCGTGTGAAAGATGCTGCCGATCCACACGAGCATGTAGTGCCGCCTCCTGTCGCTGCGACGCACGGCAGCCATTTCAGCGATGCCCTCGCTGCCGTGACGGGGATCCGGCATGGAGTAGCTCCGATAATCCTCCCAGCTTTTCAGGGGCCAGTCCACCACCTGGCCGAGATAATCGTCGGTCGTTGTCGCCCAGGTGCAGCCCCACTCGTCTTTGTTGAGCTCACCGGGCTTGGTGAACAGCTTTCCCTCGGAATAGAAGGTGAACCAGGTATGGGTCTTCTCCGACTGGAGAATATCGCTGGGATACCTCTCCCGGAGCTCCCGAATCTCTCTCGGGTGGATCCGAAAATAACCCGGTTTGATGCGATGCAGCACCGGCACGCGGTCCGGATTCTCGAATTTCAACGTACGAATCACACGTTCTCGGCTGGTCATGCCATGCTCCTCATGCCGTGCTCCCGGGATGAGCGTCGTCCACGGCCTCGATTCCGTCGTGATGGAGAAAGCAGCGGATCAGGTGCCCGGGCTCCACCTCCGCCAGGCTCGGCACTGCCTGGGAGCAAACGGGCATCCGATGGGGACATCGAGGATGGAAGTGGCAGCCCGCCGGCGGATTGATGGGGCTGGGCACCTCCCCCTTCAGCGGAGAGCGCTCGGGCTGTGCGTTCGGGTCGGGCTGGGGAGTGGCAGCCAGAAGAGCTGAAGTGTAGGGGTGGGCCCGTCGTTTCGACAGCAGACTCACGGGCAGGAGCTCCACGATGCGCCCCAGGTACATCACCGCCACCCGGTCGCTGATGTACTCCACTACGTTCAGATCATGGGCGATGAACAGCAGGGTCAGGTTCAGCTCTTCCTGCAAGCCGACGAGCAAATTGATGATCTGGGCCTGAATGGACACGTCCAGCGCCGACACCGCTTCGTCGCAGACGACGAAATCAGGATCCAATGCGAGTGCCCTGGCGATGCCGATTCTCTGCCTCTGGCCTCCGGAGAACTCGTGGGGAAATCGATAGATATACTCCGGACGAAGCTCCACCTTTTCCATCAGCCCCCTGACCGTGGCTTTTCTCTCATCCGGAGTGCCGATGCGGTGAATTTGCAAAGGTTCCTCGACGATCTGGCCGACCGTCTTCTGCGGATCCAGGGAGGCAAAAGGATCCTGAAAAATTACCTGCATGTGGCGGCGCAGCTCCCGCAGCGCGCCCGTCGACAAAGAGCGGACATCCCGTTCCTTGAAAAAGATTTTTCCCAGGGTTGCTTCTTCCAGCCGAAGAATGAGCTGACCCAGAGTGGTTTTTCCGCACCCGCTCTCCCCCACCAGCCCGAGGATTTCCCCCTGACGGATATCGAGAGTGACGTTTTCCACAGCCCTCACCGTACCCCTCTGTCTTCCGAACATCCTCTGCCCGGCCGGATAGAGCTTGGTCAGATTCTCGGTACGTACCAGCGCAGCGTCAGGCATTTGCATCCTCACTACTCTACCCGTATTTCCAGCAGCGTACCCAGTGGCCCGCGCCCCGCTCGAGAAACCGCGGAGCTTCCAGCTTGCAGGCATCGCTCCCGGATTCGCTGCAGCGCTCCCTGAACGGGCATCCCGCAGGAATGTCCAGAAGACTGGGAACGATTCCCCTGATCGATGCAAGCCGTTTGCCGCGGCTCTTCTTCTCCCTTCTCGGAATCGAGTTCAGCAAACCGATCGTGTACGGATGCAGCGGCCGGTTGAAGAGCTCCTTGACCGGGGCACTCTCCACGGCCTGACCGGCGTACATCACCAGCACCCTCTGCGCGTTTTCAGCCACTATGCCGAGATTGTGGGTGATGAACATCACGGCGCTGCCTGTGTTTTCCTTCATCTCCCGCATGAGCTCGAGTATCTGGGCTTGAATCGTGACATCCAGGGCGGTGGTCGGCTCATCGGCTATCAGCAGATCGGGCTTGCATGAAAACGCCATGGCGATCATCGCCCGCTGCCGCATTCCTCCGCTCATCTGATGCGGATAGGCATTCGCCCGTATCTCCGGTGAAGAGATCCCGACGATCCTCAAGAGCTCTACGGACTGCTCCCAGGCCTGGCGCCTGGACGCCCCCTGATGCAGCCGGATGGCCTCGGCAATCTGGTCACCTACTTTGAAGACCGGATTGAGAGAGGTCATGGGCTCCTGAAAGATCATCGATATGCTGTTACCCCTGATCCTGCGCATCTCCTGATTGCTCAACGTCAGCAGATTCCTGCGGGCAAAGCTGATTTCCTCGGCGTGAATCTCCCCCGGAGGGATCGGTATCAGCCTGAGGATCGAAAGGGCGGTCACGCTCTTGCCGCAGCCGGACTCCCCCACTACGCCCAGTACCTCCCCCCGGTTGATGTGCAGACTCAATCGGTCCACCGCTCTTACCGTCCCCTCTGCGGTATGGAAACGGGTACTCAAATCCATGACCTGCAGCAAGGCTTCGCCGTTATTCATCAAGAACCTCGATCAGGATCAATTGGTCTTTTGGGTCATCCGTACGTCCAGAGCATCTCTCAGGCCGTCACCGAGAAAATTCAAACCCAGGACAAGGAGGAAGACCGCCGCACCGGGAAAAATCGCCAGCCACGGTGCGGTGCGAATATAGGGGTAGCCTTCCCGGAGCATGGACCCCCAGGCGGCACGGGGGGGAACGACACCGATGCCCAGAAAGCTGAGGCTCGCTTCGGCTATAATGGCCTGGGCAGCCAGCAGGGAGCTGTACACGATCAGCGGAGCCAGGCAGTTGGGAAAGATGTGACCGAAAAGCAGCCGGAAATTCGAGGCTCCCAGCGCTCTGACCGCTCTGACGTATACCTCCTCCCGCACCACCAGGACCTGACCGTACATCAGCCTGGCGAAGGCGGGAGTGAAGGTTATGCCCACGGCCAGAATGATATTCCTCAGGCCCGCACCAAGCACCGCTGCTATGCTCAGCGCTAAAATTAGGGAAGGCAGAGACCACAAGGCGTCCATGAAACGCATGATCGCGGTTCCCGCTTTGCCCTTGACGAATCCGGCGAACAGACCCAAGGGGCAGCCGATGACAAAGGCCAGTCCGACGGCCCCTATACCGACGGTGAGGGAAACGGAACTGCCGTGTATGATCCTGCTCAGCATGTCGCGCCCGAGTTTGTCGGTCCCGAAAATGTGCCTTCCCCCTGGGGAATTGAGGGAAGCGCTGAGGTCTATTTTGTTCGGGTGGAAAGGCGAGATCAGAGGAGCGCCCAGAGCGCAGAGTATGAAGGCAAGCACGATCAAACCGCCGATGACATTGTACTTGTTCCTGAGCAGACGTCGCAGAGCGAATTTCAGATTCGATCTGTGTTTCGTGTCGATGTCCATCTTCCTGCCAAACAACCGCAGTGTAGGTTTCACGGGCGGCTT
>JAFGQJ010000023.1 GCA_016935715.1 Spirochaetales bacterium | reverse complement strand
GTCGTGCTCTGGTTCAATATTCGGCAGCCGTGAAGAGGCTACTGATCTTGGTATTTCCGGCCTGTGCAGACATAAATTACCTCATCGCAGATATTGGTGGCGTGATCGGCAAGCCTCTCGAGGTATTTCGAACAGAACAGCATGGAGGTGGCCTCCTGAATCTGGCTGCGCTGCTCTTCCATGTCCGTCAGCACTTCCCTGAAGAACCTGGCATACAGGCCGTCGATCTGATCGTCCCGCTTCTGAACCTCCCTGGCGAGCTCGGGATCCTGGTCCAGAAAGGCCTTCGCCGAATCCCTGACCATGGAAATCGCGATTTCGCTCATGCTGGCGATCTCATCCCGGGCCTTCACGACGATCTTCTTCGAAAACTTTGTCGCCACGGTGGCCAGATGGACGGCGTAGTCCCCCATCCTTTCCAGGTCATTGCTGATGGAAAGGGCGGCCACGATCACACGCAGGTCACCGGCCACCGGCTGCTGCGTGCCGATCAGGTTGGCGCACTGGGCTTCGATCTTCGTCTCCCATGCGTCGATCTCATGGTCTTCGTCTTTGACCTGCCGGGCAAGCTGATCGCTTCGCTGGGCGAAGGCCTGCATCGCCTTGCCGGTGGCCTCCTGCACCAGGTTGGCCATCTTCACAACGCTGTATTTCAATTCTTCGATCAATTCGCCGTAATGATGTCTCGTCGTCATTTGTTTGTTTCCCGTCCCCTTTAGCCGAATCGCCCGGATATATAATCTTCAGTACGCTTATCCCGTGGTTTGAAGAAGATCGTATTGGTTTCGTCCATCTCGATCATGATGCCGTTCAGGAAAAAGGCGGTTTTGTCCGAGATGCGCGCTGCCTGCTGCATGTTGTGAGTAACGATGACTATGGTATAGTTCTTCTTGAGCTCATCGATCAAATCCTCGATCTTGGCCGTGGAAATCGGGTCGAGGGCTGAAGTCGGCTCATCCATGAGGATCACGTCCGGTTCCACGGCTAGAACCCGGGCGATGCAGAGGCGCTGCTGCTGCCCGCCGGAAAGACCCAGTGCGGGCTTGTGCAGCCGATCCTTGACCTCGTCCCACAGCACGGCCGCTTTCAGGCTCTGTTCGACGATCTGCTCGAGCTTGGACTTGCTGGTGATTCCGTGTACCTTCGGGCCGTAGGCGACATTGTCGAACACTGTCATTGGAAATGGATTCGGTTTCTGAAAGACCATGCCGATGCGTTTGCGCAGCTCGATCACGTCGTAGTTTTCATAGATATTGGTATTGTCGTAGTAGACCTCCCCGCGGATCGTCACTCCGTCGATCAGATCGTTCATCCGGTTCAGCGTCTTGAGGAAAGTCGACTTGCCGCACCCCGAGGGACCGATCAGCGCTGTTACCCGGTTCACCTCCATATCTATGGTTACGGAGTGAAGAGCCTGGAAATTCCCGTAATACAGGTCCAGGTTCCTGGTTTGCAGTTTAAAGGTCGTGTCCATTTACAGCTCCCGTACCGTCCCTAGCCCTTCAACCGGTTCATGCGTCCGATGAGCTTGGTAGTCATGTAGTTGACGATCAGCACGATGAAGATGAGGATCGCTCCGGTGGCGAAAGCTCGCTCGAAGGATACTCCTTCCTTGGCCAGTATGTAGAGATGGAGGGACAGCACCCGGGCGGAGTCGGAGAGGCTGTGGGCCAGTCCGTAGCTCGAACCCATGGTGAACAGAATGGCCGCGGTTTCGCCGACCGCTCTGCCGATGCCCAGGATGACGCCGGTAACGATGCCGGGGGCAGCGGCAGGCACGATCACCCCGGTCATGGTTTGCCACTTGGTGGCTCCCAGAGCCAGGCTTCCCTCCCGGTAGGATATGGGAACGGTCTTGAAGGCTTCCTCCGAGGTCCGGATGATCGTGGGCAGAATCATGATGGTGATGGTCAGCGTTCCGGAAAGCAGCCCTATACCCATTTTCAGCAAATTCACGAACAGGATATATCCGAACAGCCCGAAAATGATCGAAGGGATGGCCGCCAGAGTCTCCGTCGAGTAGCGGAGGATCTGCAGCAGCCGTCCCTGCCTGGCATACTCATTGAGATAGAGGGCCGCCCCGACTCCTGTCGGGGTCGCAAACAGGAGAGTCAACGCTATCATCATCACCGTGTTGATGATGATCGTGGAGATTCCACCCACCCTTCCGGCCTTTTTCGGAGGCTCGATGACGAAGGGAAGGTTGAGATTCTGCTTGACCACCCTACGTTCCACTCCCAGGATCAGCTCCGGATCGTAGCTCAGGGCATCTGCATAGTAGCTGTAGCCGACAGCGCCCGGGGTGTTGCGCAGCGCAGCATGCATCTGCTCCGGAGTGCGGACGAGGATCGCCCGGGAAGACACGGGCCCCTCCCCTGCGCCCAAGAGCCTCCGGAACTCCTCGCCGAGGTGCGTACCGGGGCCGTAGCGAATCACGGTTACGGGCAGGTCCACGCCCTTCACCTGCAGCCAGTTGTCCACCTGGCCGCCGAACACCTGCTCGGCCTGGTCTGCGGTCAGGAAACGCAGCTTGAGGTTGTCCTTGATCTCCAGGACCTCCGAATTCACGATCAGGGAAATCTGGCGGACGGGGATGACCTGGACCTGTCTGTCCACCAGCAGCTCCCGGTTCTCCGCCCGAATGTAGCCGATCCCTCCTGGGGTAGCGGCTACCTTCTCGATCATCTCCTCTTCGCTCCTCACGAAGGTGGCGTGGCGGGCGTACTGCCCCTGCTCACTCGCTTCGATGTAGCGCCTGAAGAACAGGTCCCCCAGTTCGCCGGTCTTGCGGTAGGTGAATACCCGCACGTCGATATCCTGCTCGGTCACCGCCCAGTCCCGGTTCTCTCCGGTGAACAAATCGATGATGTCCCGGATGGTCAGATCCCGGATGCGTATCTTCCTGTGGGCAAGGAAGATGATCTGATCGTTGCCCTGCCAGTCCAGGGATACCGTCTTCTGCCCCTTGGCGATGACGGGGTGCTCGGTGCGCACGTCGGAGATGAAACCCCGCATGAGAATGTAGCCGATGATCACCACCAGGATCCCGATCGTCAGCAGAGCGGTGCTCCAGAGCAGCGCCTTGGCGATCGTCTGCCTCCTGAGGACCGTGCGGGTATAGGGAGCAACCGGGACCTGCCTCTTCCTGATCATTT